>NZ_JBICYZ010000023.1:0-117216 GCF_043201465.1 Kitasatospora sp. NPDC048298 | reverse complement strand
GGCGCCCCCCCCGCCCCCCCCCCCCCCGGCCGCCCCCCCCCCGCCCCCGGGGGGGGCCGCCCCCGCCGGGGCGCCGGGCCGCGGGGGGGGGGGCGGCCCCCCCCCCCCCCGCTCCCGCGCGAGGCGCCTCTCAACCACCGCTCAGGCCCGCTCGGCCTTCCACTCCCGGGCGAGCGTCGCGTAGACGTACTCGCTGCCCCAGCGCCCGCCGTCGAGGTCGTTCTCGACGAGGTGCGCCTCCCTGCGCATGCCGAGGCGCTCACAGACCCGCATCGACCCGGTGTTGAGCACGTCGAGGCGGGCGAAGAGCCGGTGGGCATCCAGCTCGACGAAGGCCAGCGCGGCCACCGCGCGCGCCGCCTCGGTCGCGTAACCCCGGCCGGCGTAGGCCGGGTTGAAGGTCCAGCCGATCTCGACCTGGCGGGCCGACGCGCTCGCGAGCTTCAGCACGATCTCGCCGACGACCTTCGCCTCGCCGACCGGGCAGACGGCGACCACCAGGTCGTGGCCGTCCTCGGACCACGCGGTGCCGGCCGCCCGCCGCGTCAGGCTCTGCGCGCACTGTTCACGGGTGAGCGGCGGCCGGTAGAGGTAGCGGGCGACCTCGGGCAGGCTCTGGAAGGCGTGCAGGTCGTCGAGGTCATCCGGCGTGAACGGACGCAGCAGGAGCCGTTCGGTGCTGACGGGCAGCAGCGAGAGCACGGTCATCGATCGTTTCCTCCCCGAGAAATGCCCGCAGCCTAACCGGCCGGACCGCGAAGCCCCCACCGAATAACGGCCGCCGGGCCGCTGTGGTCCGCCACCGTCCGCCGTGGTCCGCCGTGGTCCGCCGTGGTCCGCCGTGGTCCGCCGGGCCTGAGTACACGTACTCAGGCCATCCCCGCGGCCGTGCGACAGAATCGGCCGCCGGAACGAGATCGCGGAGGGGACGGCGGGAGCGTGGGCATGCCCTGGGGGACGTCGCGGCGGATCGACGGGATCACCTGGTGGCGGGCGGTCGTGGGATCCCGGACGGCCAGGTCGGCGCTGGTGGGGGCCGGGCTCGGCGCGGTGGCGCTCCTGCTCACCGCACTGCCGTGGCAGCGCCTCCTCCCGTGCGATCCGCAGCAGGGGTGGAGCTGCCTGGGGTGGGCACTGCTGCTCGCCCCGGTGGCGGCCCTCCTCGTCTTCCTGGCGAGCTGGCTGGCGCTGCGACTGGCGGGCGTCCGGCCGGCCTGGCGGGTGGCCGCCGCGGCCGTCGTCCTCTGCTGGCTGCAGTTCGAGCTCGAGGCCCGGGCCGGGGCCTGGAGCCTGCCGGACGGACTGCTGCCACTCGCCGACGCGGTGCTGTTCGCGATAGCGGCCGCCCTGACCGCGCCCGGGCCGCTTCTGCGGTGGCCCCGGGTCGTGCTGCTGGTCGTCCTCGCCCTGCTCTGGCCGCTCTCGGCACTGGTCGGGGGCCACCGCGCGGACGACCGCGCCCGGAACGAACTCACCGACGCTGGCGTCCCGTTGTACGCACCCGATGTCGCCGGCTACCGCATGCGGCCGCCGCTGACCAGCAAGCCCGGCTCGTGGTTCGGCTTCCTCCTGCTGCCCGACCGGCAGGGCGTCGACCCCGACGACCTGAACCGCTGGGCCATCCGGGTGACCGTGGAGCCCGTGCCGCCCGCCTTCAGGCCACCCGTCTGCGATGCGACGAGCCTCGGCAGCACGGTCAGAGCCGAAGGCTGCGAACAGGTCGCGCCGGGCACCTGGCGCAGAGCCAATCCCTATGTCGTCTTCTACTTCGTCCGCCGCGACGACTACCTGATCGTCATGTCGGCGGACGGAAAGGAGAACACCGAAGCCGATCTGCGCAAGCTGGCGTCGACACTGTCCGTCCGAACCCCCGACTACTTCCTCCGCTGAACCACCCACGCTCCCGGTGGTCCTCCCGGGCCGGTACGAGCCGCTGTTCACCCGTACGACAGCCGCCTGCCCCGTCCACCTAAGCTGTCCCCACGCGGTGACCGGGGAGGGACAGCGGGTGGATCGGTACAACGTCACGAACACCATCGACGGGGGGACCCAGAAGACGGTCATCCAGGTCGGCCAGGTCGGCTCGATGACGGTCCAGACAGCCCCAGCCCCGGCCGGCACCGCCCCGTCGAGCGACCCGTGGGTCCGCGCCGTCCTGGACTCCGGAATCTGGGCCCACGCGGCGCAGCGCGACACCGAGCCCCACCGGCGACACGCCGCCCGGCTGGCCGAACGACTGGCCGCCGTCCGGGACGGCGCCGAGCAGCACACCGCCGGGGACCCGTGGGCCGACCCCGGGTTCGCCACGCGATTCGCGGACCGCGTGGAGTGGCTGCTCGGTGAGCCCGACGGCGCGCTCGACCTCTACCCGGCCGAGGCCGGGCTGCTCGTCCTGCTGCCCTACCTCTATCAGACCCACCAACTCCTGCTCACGACCTCCCGACTCGAGGCCGACCCCACCGACCTGCGGCCGCGGCGCGGAGCGACCGGATGGCGGGCCGGCTACCAGTCCTTCCTGGCCGGCCACGACCTGCTGGTGAACCGGGCCGAACTGCGCCCGCAGGCAGCGTCGGCGACCGGCTGGTGGCTGTACCGCCACTGGCTCGCGCAGGACGACAAGGGCATGGCGGCCCTGGCCGCCCTCGAAGCCGAACTCACCGCGGACAGCGGTCCGTTGACCGAGGCGGTGGGCATCCGGCGCCTCGCCAGAATCCTCGCCGGCCTACGGATCGGCGCCGACATCTGCAACCCCGAGCACCTCGGCCGGCTGGAGGCCGACGAACTCCTGCCCGGCCCCGGCCGCCAGCGCATCCGCGAACGGCGGGCCGGCCTGCTGCTGGCCGTCGCGTACGGCGCAGCGATCGAACCCGCCGTGCTCCCCGACACGGTGGTCGAGCACATCGGGGTCCCGAACCCGGTCGACCTCGACGGGCTGCGGCGGACCCTGGCCACGACGGCGTGGGGCGGCTCCCCCGAGCTGCCGGTCCTCAAGGCGGTCTGCGAGCACGAGGCCGTCGTGGAGGCCCTGCGCGAGCACGCGGCGCGCCTGGACGGGCTGCTCCTCGCGGTCGGGCGCGCCGTGCCCGACCGGATCGCCCAGCCCATGCCACCCCTGCCCGCGCGGATCTCCGCCGACGGCGTCGTCCCGGCGGAGGGGACCTTCACCAGCGGCGCACGGTTCCGACTCGACGACCGCCGGGTACGCGGCCTGCTGACCGGCACCCAGCTCTACAAGGACTGCGACCTCGCCGTACGCGAGCTGTACCAGAACGCCCTCGACGCCTCCCGCTACCGCAGGGCCAGAACCCAGTACCTGGAGCGCTCCGGCCGGCCCTTCCACCCGTACGAGGGCCGGATCGACTTCGTCCAGGGCGTCGACGAGGACGGCCGCGAGTACCTGGAGTGCACCGACGACGGCATCGGCATGGGCGAGGCGGAACTGCGCGGCGTGTTCTCCAACGCCGGCGCCCGCTTCGCCGAACAGCCCGACTTCCTGCTGGAGCAGGCGCAGTGGGAACGCGTCGACCCCCCGGTCCGGCTCCACCCCAACAGTCGGTTCGGAATCGGCGTCCTGTCGTACTTCATGCTCGCGGACGAGATCCGGGTGGAGTCCTGCCGCATGGGGCTCGACGGCATGCCAGGACCACTGGTCGAGGCGCACATCCTCGGGCCCAACCACCTGTTCCGGATCGGCGAGAAGGAGGAACACGGCAGCAGGCCCGGCACCCGGGTGCGGCTCTACCTGCGGGAGCGGCGCCGCTCCTGGTCCGGGCTGGACGCCCTTGCGAAGGTGCTGTGCATCGCCGAGTTCCCGACGGCGGCGCAGCACGGCGGGCGGAGAAGGGAGTGGGAGCCGGGGGTGTTCGGACCGTCGGGCACCGGAGCAACGGACGGCGCGGTGCACGACCACCTGGTGGAATGGACCGACAGTCCCGAAGGCGCGCAGGTGATCTGGTGCAGGGACGGCGGCCAACTGCTGGTGGACGGCCTTCGGATCGAACCGCACGAACGCATCGGGGTGCTGTCAGGCGACCGAGGTGTCGTGGTGAACCTGAGCGGGGACTACGCCCCGAGACAGCTCAGCACTGATCGCCTCACGGTGCTCGAGGACGTGTCCCCCCGCGTCGAGGAACTGCTGGCGGGCGCGGCACCCGCCCTGGTGGCGCGCGGAGCGAAGTTCTTCACCCCGATGTGGCTGGGGGAAGTCACCAAGAGCAGCCCGCGGACAGCGGATCTGGTGACGGAGGCGGTCTACCAGTCGGGAGCCGGCTTCGGTGAGTACTGGCAACCGAAGGCTCTCCCTGTGACCGGCTGGTTCCCGCTGGACCAGGCGATCCACAACGGCCTCCTGGCAGCAAACAGCCGCACGCCACGACCGACAGCGTCGTCCTTCCAGTCGCTTCCGGACCACATCCTGCTCTGGCGGACGTTGGCCCACGGAAGCACCGATCTTCTGCGTCAACTCATCGAACTGGTACCGGAGTTGGCCGAACCATACGAGGTGGCCAGGGCCTGGCCGTCGGACCTGGAGGTGCTCACGGGAACACGCGATTTCAGTGAAACCAATCGGTCGGACATGTTCGCTGCCGCTCGACGGCTCGGCTGCAGTCCGGCCGGCCCGGCGGAACGGCGGAGGCTCTTCGGAGTGGACGACCTCGTTGTCGCCGAGACTGCCGACTCGGACGACCGGGACGGTTCGGGCATGCGCTGGATCGACGACCGGCACGGTCGCCGCCGCTCGTTCAGGACGGTCGGTGACCTGCTGGAAGTCGGCGCGACGCTCGGAGTGAGCACGGCACAAGCGGCGGCACGACTGCGAGAGTACAGCATAACCGTCGTGCCCGAGGATCTGCCGGAAGGCACCCCTGACGAGATTGACCTCCAACTGCTCTACCAGGACGGCGAGATCGGCGAGTACAGGCAGATCTGGAACGACGGGCCCGTGCCACCCGGCCACGTGGCCCAGGCCGCTCTGCGGACCGGCCTGAGCCCGCTGGAGGTACGGCGTCGACTCGAACGCTATGGCCTGACAGTGGAGCCGTTCGAGTTCCCCAAGCGAGTGGACCACACGTATCTCAACTGGCTCAGCCAGGAACACGACGGGAGGTGGCCGTGGGCGAGTGCTGCCGGGCCACTTCCCCCCTGGCAGCTGATGTCCGCCCGGGAATGGTCGGGCCTGTCCGCCGACGACGTCCGAGCCGAGTACGAGCACCTCGGCTTCACCCTGCCGCCACAGCCGACCTGCCGGGAGTCACTGGACGACTTCGACCTGCTGGCCGGTGAGTGGGAGGTCGACTGGTCGCCCTTCCGGACGGACCGTGCCCCGACCTTCCACCAGCTCATGGAAGTGGCGGAGAACCTGGGGCTCAGCCTGCGGGTACTGACCAGCCGGCTGGCCGCGTACGGGGTGCGAACGGGCATGGTCCTGCCACAGCGCCAGACCGAACTCGATCGCGAGCTGTTCCGCTACGAGGACATGGCCCAGAGCATCTCGGACGAACTGCACGATGTCTGGTGGTTCTGGCTGAGCCCGGACGACGAGATCCCGTTCTACCTGCTGGTCCTGGCCGCCAGGGACCTGGGCCGACGTCCCCGGGAACTGGCGGCCCGGCTGCGCTCCTACGGTCTGCGCGTGTCCCGCGACGACCTACCGTCCGGTCTCACCCAGGGGGCGGCCCTGCGTCTGCTGACGGCCGACGGTCTGGTGATGCCCGGCCCGAAGGACTCTCCGATGCTGCTCGCTCATCTCGTCCGCATCGCCCGGTGTGTCGACCTGCCCGTGCAGGAGACCGCCCGGCACCTCCGCGACCTCGGCGTCCACGTCGGTGACCTCGCGGCCACCGTGCGGGCTGCTCTGGCACGGGTGCCGCTCGCCTGACCGGCCAGGACGTCCCCGGCGTAGCACCGCAGGCCCTGCGCAGGGACCGGCCGGACCCTGCCGAAGTCGGCGTTCGGTGGTGCCATGGAAGTACGGACGGCCGGGTCCACGGACCCGGCCCCGTACCGGGCCAGTCGGATACCGAGAGTCACCGACGGCAACGCCTCACCGGCCGAGGAGGACCACCATGACGTCCGCAAGCTCCGACGACCCCGACGACGCCGACGACGCCGGCGGTCCCGTCGTCCTCGGCGTCGACGCCCACGACACCGGCTCGATGGCCGCCGCCTGGGCCGCCGACGAGGCAGCCCGCAAGGGCCTGCCGCTGCGACTGGTGCACGCCGTGCCGTCGCTGTACCGGGAGTTCCGGCCGTTCGACGAGGGCCGCTACCACAAGGCCCTGCGCGAGCGGGCCGACCGGGCGCTCGACCGGGCCGCCGCCGTCGCCCGGGAGCGCCACCCCGGGCTGGCCGTGACCGCCGTCGTGGCCGAGGACGTCCCGGCGCCCACGCTGTGCCGGGAGTCCCGCCGGGCCTCGCTCGTCGTCCTCGGCTCCCGGCGGCTGAGCCGGATCGAGGAGGCGTTGAGCACGTACTCGGTGGCCGTCCCGGTCAGCGCCCAGGCGCACTGCCCGGTGGTCGTGGTCCGCGACCCCGAGCACACCACCCAGGACCCGCCGTACGTGGTGCTCGGCGTGGACGGCAGCCCGTCCTCGGAACCCGCCGTCGACTTCGCCTTCGCGTACGCGGACGAGCGCCGGGCCGCACTGCGCGTCCTGTGGGTCTGGCAGCGCCCGCCGGCCGGCAGCCCGGACGAGCCCGCCACCGAGCAGTTGCTGCACCGCCTGCTCTTCGAGTCCACCACGGGACGCCACGAGCACCACCCGGACGTGAACGTGACCCACGAGGTCGTGCACGGCCACCCGGTCGAGGAGCTGGCCCGCGCCGCCGAGCACGCCCTCGCCGTGGTCGTCGGCCGGCGCGGCAACGGCGGTTTCACCGGCATGCGCCTCGGCTCCGTGCCCCACGGCCTGCTCCGCCGCGCCCACTGCCCGGTCGTCACCGTGCCCGCTCACCCGCAGTGAGCCCGGATCGGCCGCGCCCTCCGTTCGGCCCCCACTCGCTCCGCCCCTTCCGCCCCTGAGGAGTCCGCCAGTGACCGACCACACCCGCACCCACCTGCTCACGGCCATCGACCTCGCGGCCTCCGCCCGCGCCCACGGCAACCACCCCTTCGGCGCCCTGCTGACCGACCCGTCCGGAGGCGTCCTGCTCACGGCCGAGAACACCGTGCTGACGGACCACGACGTCACCGCCCACGCGGAGACCAACCTGGTCCGGCAGGCCTGCCGCACCCTGGCCCCGCACCTGCTCAACGGGACCGTCCTGTACAGCAGCACCGAGCCCTGCGCGATGTGCGCCGGAGCGATCTACTGGAGCGGCATCCGGCAGGTCGTCTACGCGCTCTCCGCCACCGACCTGAACGCCATCGCCGGAGTGGACCCGGACGAACCGGTGCTCGACCTGCCCTGCCGCCAGGTCTTCGCCGCCGGCGGCAACACCGTGGAGGTCTCCGGCCCGCACCTCTTCGAGGAGGCCTCCGCCGTGCACACGGGGTACTGGGGCTGACGGACGACGGATCGGGAGACCAGCCCCCGGACGGCCGCCCGGGCCGGCGCCCGAAGTGGAAGAGCTTCCTGGGAATCCCGGCGCGGCGAGCGCGGGAGCGCCCGGTTGCCGTCGTGCCGGCCGCGGGCGGCGGCCCGGGTTCTCAGAGGACTCCCAGATTCTCTCCGAAGGCGGCCAGAGCGGGCTGAGAACGTCGGTGCCGGTTTTCCGATGATCGCCGACTGATGTGGAGCCTCGCTGTGGCCACGTTCCTTTCCAGGCTGGGCCGGTTCTCCTTCCGGAGACACTGGCTGGTCGCCCTGCTGTGGGTGGGACTGCTCCTGGGGACGGGGGTGCTGGCCGGGCGGGCCGCCGCGCCGCCGCCGAACGACTTCTCCATGCCGGGTACGCAGGCGCAGCAGGCGTACGACGTACTGAAGGAGGGCTTCCCGGAGCTGAACGCCGACGGTGCGACGGCCCGGGTGGTCTTCCGTGCGCAGGACGGCAAGGTCACCGATCCCGGCGCGAGGGAGGCGATCGGGAGGACGGTCGCGGCGCTCGGCGGCGATCCGCAGGTCGCGCGGGTGACGGACCCGTTCGCCGCCCGGTCGGTGAGCGGGGACGGCACGACCGCGTACGCGCAGGTCTCGTACCAGGTGCCCGCGTCGAAGCTGGAGGACGGCTCGCGGGGCGCGCTGCTGTCGACGGTCGAGCAGGCGCGCTCGCCGGAGTTGTCGGTCGAGGTCGGCGGCAACGCCGTCAACGCGACGCCCGGCGGGCATTCCTCGGAGGCGCTGGGCTTGGCGGTGGCTGCCATCGTGCTCGTCGTCACGTTCGGCTCGCTGCTGGCGGCCGGGCTTCCGCTGCTCACGGCCGTCCTCGGCGTGGGCATCAGCGGGCTGGCCATCCGGGTGCTGGCGCAGCCGCTCGGTCTCGGGTCGACCACGACGGGCCTCGCCACCATGATCGGGCTGGCCGTCGGCATCGACTACGCGCTGTTCGTGGTCTCCCGCTACCGTGCCGAACTCACCCGAAACCGAAACCGAGACCGGGACCGGGACCGGGACGGCGGCCGCAGCCGTGAGGAGGCCGCCGCCCACGCGGTGGGCACCGCGGGCTCGGCGGTGGTGTTCGCCGGTCTGACCGTGGTGATCGCCCTCGCGGGGCTGGGTGTGGTGGGCATCCCGCTGCTGACGCAGATGGGCCTCGCCGCGGCCGGCACGGTCGTCCTGGCGGTGCTGATCGCGGTCACGCTGATTCCCGCCCTGCTCGGGATCTGCGGCCGCCGGATCGGTCCGGCCCGCCCGCGGCGCCGGAGGGCGGAGGTGAACGGCGCGCCTCGGGCGTATCTGGGCGTGCGGTGGGCCCGGTTCGTGGTCAGGCGGCCGGTCGCCGTCCTGCTGGGCGGTGTCGCCCTCCTCGGCGTGATCGCGGTTCCGGCGGCCTCCCTGGAGATGGGCCTGCCGGGCGACGAGAGCAAGCCCGTGTCGACGACCCAGCGACGGGCGTACGACCTGATCTCCGAGGGCTTCGGCCCGGGCTACAACGGCCCGCTGACCGTCGTCGTCCAGGCCGACGGCGGTGCCGGCGCCGAGACTGCCGCGAAGGGCGTCGCCGAGGAGCTCGCGGGCAGGCAGGACGTCGCCGCGGTCGGGCAGCCGAAGCTCAGCGCGTCCGGCGACACCGCCGTCCTGAACGTCGTGCCGGCCTCGGCGCCGGGCAGCACGGAGACCGGCGACCTCGTCCACGCGCTGCGTGATCCGGCGCCGGCCGGAGACGGCGGCGCCCGCGTGCTCGTCGCCGGTTCGACCGCGATGAACGTGGACGTCTCGCAGAAGCTGTCCGACGCGCTGGTCCCGTACCTGGGGCTGGTGGTCGGCCTGGCGTTCCTGCTGCTGATCGCCGTCTTCCGGTCCCTGCTCGTGCCGCTCAAGGCGGCGCTGGGCTTCCTGCTGTCGGTCGTGGCCGGGCTGGGCGCGGTGGTCGCGGTGTTCCAGTGGGGCTGGCTGGGGTCCCTGCTCGGGGTCGCGGAACCGGGGCCGGTGATGTCGATGATGCCGATCTTCATGGTCGGCGTCGTCTTCGGCCTCGCCATGGACTACGAGGTGTTCCTGGTCACCAGGATGCGCGAGGCGCACGTGCACGGGCAGCCGCCGCTGGAAGCCGTGGTCAGCGGGTTCGAGCACAGCGCGCGGGTGGTGACCGCCGCGGCGGTGATCATGATCGCGGTGTTCGCCTCGTTCCTGGGCTCGGACGAGCAGATGCTCAAGACCATCGGCTTCGGGCTGGCCGCGGCCGTCCTCCTCGACGCGTTCGTCGTCCGCATGACGCTCGTTCCGGCCGTCCTGGCCCTGCTCGGCCGGCATGCCTGGCACCTGCCCGGCTGGCTGGACCGCCTCCTGCCCGACCTCGACGTCGAGGGCGAGCGGCTCGGACGGGCCCCGCGCGCGGCCCTGTCCGCGGCCTTCGAGGCGTCACCCGGCGAGAGCCCGGCCGCTGTCGTCGAAGCCTCCGGAAGCGGCAGCCACCGTCCGTCCGGTAGCTGAGCCGTCCGCTCCCCCTCCTCCGGCCGGGCTGCGCCGCCCGCCCGCTCCTCCGGCACGCCACCCCGAATCCCCACCCTCTCAGGAGGCCGCTCATGCCCGTCGCCCCGCCGCGTCCCGTTCCTCCCCGCACGCTCTGGCGCCACGTCCTCGAAGGAGCGCTGTCCACCGTGGCCGCCCTGGTGGCCATGGCCGCCGCCGCCTGGGCGGCACTGACCGCCCTCGGCGCTGGCGCGATCGCTCCGGCTTCCGGCCTGGTGCCCGCGCTCATGGGCATGGCCTTCGGCGGCGACATCACCGTGAAGTCGGCGGCCTCCGCCGGGTCGGGCGGCGACGGCGGGCTCGGCGGGCTCGGATTCGGCGGCGGCCTCGGCGGGTTGCTCGGCGGACTGGGCGGAGGTGGCGGTGGCGGCCTCAACCTCGGACTGACCGGCCTGGTGTCGATGACGCCCCTGACCCTGACCTTCCTGGGCACCGCCGTCCTGGCGATCGGCTTCTTCCGGCCCCTGTACCGGCGGCCGCAGCCCGCCTCGGAGATGCTGTGGGCCCGGTTCGGCGGCGCGGTGTCGGTCGCGGCGGTGGCCTTCCCCCTGCTGGCCGGCGCGGCCCACGGAACGGCCCGGCTGCCGGAGAGCGTGACGGAACGGTTCGGCAAGGGCGGCTCGTCCGGAGCGCTCGGCCGGTTCGGCGGCGCCGGTGGTGGCGGCAGCCTCACCTCGGGGCTGTCCTCGGTGGTCTTCGACACCGACACGGCGGTGACCGTCTTCTTCGGGCTGCTGTGGGTGTGCGCGGTCCTCGGCATCGGCTGCGTCGCGGCCCGGCGGACGACGCTGTCGCGCGCCCTCACCCTGGGCCCGGTGCGGCTGAGGTGGCACGCCGTCACGTCCACGGTGACGGGCATCGCGGCCGTGCTGTGCTGCACGGTCCTGGCCGTCGCCCTCGTGGCCGGGGTCGCGGCCCTGACCGGCCGGGAGCAGGCGGCCAAGGCCGCCGGGGCGCTGCTCCTCCTCGGCCCGAACCTGCTCGCCGTGCTGCTCACCTCCGGACTGGGAACCCCGTGGGAGGCGGGCACGCACCGCCTGAAGCCCCAGGGCGGCGGGATGTTCGGCATGTTCGGCGGGGCGGACCAGGGCGACGCGGCGGGCGCGGACAAGTCCCTGAGCGTCGGTGGCTGGTCGGGCGCGGGTCTGCCGGTCTGGCTGATCGGGCTGCTGCTCGTGCTGCTCCTGGCGGTGGTGGCCGGGTACGTCACCGCCGCCCGCACCCCGGCGCGCACCCGGCGGGAGGAGTCCCGGGCCGTGTTCAGCCGGCACGTCGAGACCGCCATGCGCCTGGGGGTCGCGCTCGGCCTCCCGTTCCTCCTGCTGCCCCTGGCGGCCGGCGGGTCGCTGCGGATCGGCGTCAGCCTCATGGGCAACGAGATGGGGGGCATGACCGCCGGTCTCGACGGACGTCCGGGGCTGTCGGCGCTCGCCGCCGTCGCCCTGGGCGCCCTCGCGGGCTACGGCGGCAGCCGCCTCCACGAGCGGCGGGCCCGCCGCCGCGACCTGGACACCCCTGCCCCCGAGGCCACGCCCCGGCGCGCCGCCCCCACGCCCGCCCGCTCGGCATCCTCCCGAAGCTCCTCCGAACCCGCCTCCTGAGTTCCGTGTGATCTCCTGGGAGAACCCCCACCCGACCCTGTCCCCGAAGGCGGCGATCCACCCCATGGCGGCACCGACACCCCCGGCACGACCCACGGGGGACCGACCGGACCACCTGCTCGTCGTCGACGACGAGCCCACCGTCCGGGAACTGCTGCGCACCGCCCTGCGCTACGCCGGCTTCGACGTCGACGCCGCCGGCACCGGGCGCGAGGCCCTCGACCTCGCCGCACGGCACACACCCGACCTCGTCCTGCTCGACGTCATGCTCCCCGACCTGGACGGCTTCGAGGTGATCCGCCGGCTGCGGGCCCAGCCCCGGGCCCCGCACCCCGGCCGCGGCGGCGACGTGCCGGTCCTCTTCGTCACCGCGCGCGAGGACCGCCAGGACGTCCTGCACGGCCTGAGCCTCGGCGGCGACGACTACATCACCAAGCCCTTCGACCTGGAGGAGCTCATCGCCCGGATCCACGCCGTCCTGCGACGTACCCGCGGCGAGCAGGCGGCCCGGATCACGGTGGGCGACCTGGAGATCGAGCCCGACAGCCACCACGTCACCAGGGCGGGACACAGCGTGCGGCTGTCGCCGACCGAGTTCCGCCTGCTGCACTTCCTGGTGACGAACGCCGGACGGACCGTGACGAAGAGCCAGATCCTGGAGAGCGTCTGGGAGTACGACTTCGGCGGTGACGCCGGCATCGTCGACACCTACATCAGCTACCTGCGCCGCAAGGTCGACACCGAGGAGCCCAAGCTCATCCACACCGTCCGCGGGGTGGGGTACGTGATCAGGGGGCCCCGCCCGTGACGCGGTCCGCACCGCCGTCCCCGGCCGCCGCTCCGGCCCCGGGACCGCGCCTGCCGTCCTCGCTCCGGCGCGGGCTGAACGGACTGTCGCTGCGCACGCGCCTGCTGTGCCTGTCCATCGCCCTGGTCGCCGTCGGCCTGCTCGGCACGGGCCTGCTCGTCACCTCCGCCCTGCACGGTTACCTCCAGGACCGGGTCGACGACCGGCTCGTCCTGACCGGCCAGGTCGCGGCCCGCATCTCGCCGCCCGCCGGCACCGGTACCCCGACGGGCGTGCAGGCCCTGGGCGTCATCGGGGACACCACCGTGACCTACCTCGACGAGGACGGCGCGACCCGCAGGGCGTTCGACGTGAGCCCCTCCCCACCCGGTGGCGGGCCCGAGCTCCCGCCGCTCGACCACGAGGCCGTCCTCGCCCACGGGGGCCGCCCGTTCACCGTGCCCTCGCACGATGGCGAGCACGAGTGGCGGGTGGTCGCCTTCACCCAGCCCGCCTTCACCCAGCCCGTCCCGCCGGACTCCGGTGGCCAGGGCAGCGTGGTCGTGGCGACCGCCCTCGACGAGGTCGACCGCACCACCGCCAAGGCCCGGAACCTCTCGCTGACCATGGGGGCCGCACTGCTCGCGGTGCTGACCGCCGTCGGCTGGTTCGCCGTCCGCTCCGGCCTGCGTCCCCTGACCCGCATCGAGGAGACCGCGACGGCGATCACCGCCGGCGACTACTCCCACCGGGTCCCCGAACTGGCCGCTCCGCACACCGAGGTGGGACGCCTGGCCGCCTGTCTCAACCAGATGCTCACCCGGATCGACACGGCGTTCCGGGCCCGCGCGGAGGCGGAGTCGAGGGCGCGGCGGTTCTTCGCCGACGCCAGCCACGAACTGCGCACGCCGCTGGTCGGGATCAAGGGCTACACCGACCTCTACGGCATGGGCGCGCTGTCCACCCGTGAGGACCTCGACCGGACCATGACCCGGATCGCCGCGGAGTCCCAACGCCTCACCCGGCTCGTCGAGGAGATGTTCCTCCTCGCCCGCCTCGACGAGGACACCCACAACGCGGCCGCCGGTCTCGGCCGGGCGCCGGCCCTCGCCCTCGACCTCGAACCGATGGACCTGCGCACCCTGGCCGCCGACGCCCTGCGCGACGTGCGCGCGCTGGACAAGGACCGCCCCGTCACCCTCACCGGCCCCGGTGGCGGGAAGCCGTCCAACGCCCCCGCCGTGGCCGACGAGGCCAGGCTCCGCCAGGTCGTCACCAACCTGATCGGCAACGCCGTCACCCACACCCCGCCCGGCACCCCGATCCGCATCGGCGTCGGCACCGCCGGTACCCACGCCGTCCTGGAGGTCGCCGACCAGGGCCCCGGCCTCACCCCCACCGAACGCGAACACGTCTTCGACCGCTTCTACCGCACGGACGACTCCCGCAACCGCGCCACCGGCGGCTCCGGCCTCGGCCTCGCCATCGCCCAGGCCCTCGTCGCCGCCCACGGAGGCCGCATCACCCTCGACACGGCCCCGGGCCGGGGCTGCACCTTCCGCGTCCTCCTACCGCTGCCCCCGGCGGCGGACCGTTGAACCGTGCCGCCGCCCTGGATCAGCCGGGCAGGGAGGCGAACGCCACGCTCGCGGACTTCGTCTCCGCGAGCACGAGCAGTTGCTTCGACAGCGTGTCGTAGCGCAGCCCGAGCGACGTGAGGGTGGGCAGCACCTCCTGGGGGACCTCTTCGAGGAGGTCCAGCTCCAGCGCGTCCGCGAGTTCGCGGACCGTGATGCCCGGGGTGCCCTTCCAGCGGGCGGTGAGGACGCGGCCGGTCGGATCCTTGCCGTAGTCGACGGTGAAGGTCAGGAGGTGTTCGGTGCCGTCGGCCAGCGGTACGGCCAGCCGCATCTCCCCGGTGACGACGGTGCTGCCCTTGGTCCGGTCGGCGATGACGGACACGACGACGGACAGGGTGCTGTTGCCGACGGCGACACTGGTGGCACAGGCGAAGGTGAAGTGGCCCTGGGTGTCGAAGGCCACGGCGAGTTCCTCGACGGTCAGGCTCCTGAGCTGCTCGGGCGCGGTGATGCCCAGGTGCTTCAGGAGGTCGGCGGGCTGGAGCCCGACCGCGTGGGCGGCGAAGGCCCACCCGGTGGCGGAGGACCACGTGCCCGTGACGTCCAGGACCCCGGTGCCGAGCCGCCATTCGGCGGTGACGCCGGCGTACTTGAGCCCCACCTGGTGCGAGACGGTGAGGACGACGGCGGCGAGTTCGACGCCGTCGGTGACCTTCCAGACCTCGGTGAGAGCGAGGTCCAGTCCGTAGCCCCGGTTGTTGGCGCCGGCGGCGAGTTCGGCCCACAGTTCGAGCTCGCTGACGGTCAGCGTCTTCGGGACGGGGATGCCGGAGAAGCGCTCCGCCACCAGTTTCCCGAGGTTCACGGGCTCGGCGAGGACGCCTTTCAACGAGCGCTCCGGTAGGCCCACTTCCACCTCGACCGCCACGCTGCCGGGGAACTCGACTCGGCCGCCGAGGGTGGTCAGCAGCTGGGGGTGGGAGAAGGGATCGAGCACGGAGAGGTCGGCTCGGAGGCCCTTCACGGTGACCCCCTCCACCGGTGTCCACTCCCGGCCCAGGATCACCGTCGGCTGGATCGCCAGGATCCGGTCCTTGCCGCCTCCCCCGGAGGTGCCGCCGTCGACGACGCAGCCGATCGCCAGTGCGGTGAGCGCCAGGCCCGCGCCGGGGGCCAGGTCGGAGGGCAGGTCGAATCCGCCCTGGGCCAGCGAGGCGAAGGCGCGGAGGGAGTCGAGCCCGGTGATGGCGACCGGGTCGAACGCGGCCTGGAGCAGCCAGATGTTCCCCTTGGCCGGCGGATACCCCCACACATAGGGCTTGGGGTGGGCCTGGGCGGTGGGGAAGTCGAGCTCGGCTCCCGCTCCGACCAGCGCCTGCTGTGTCCTGTTCACCCCCGGTTCGACGCCGAGTACCAGGTGGAGGGTGCCGAGGCCGAAGCGTTCGAGCGGGACCAGGCCCCTGCGCACCTCCTTCGGGAGTTCCGTCCCGGCGCCGGGAAGGGCGGCGTCGATCCGCACGCCGACCACCGTGGCGCCGGCCGAGTCGGTCAGGAAGCGGACCGTCGACGGTGCCGTGCTCCCGCCGGACAGCGACAGGGGGCCGGCGACCGTGAGCCCGTCGACTCGGACGGGGTCCAGCTGTAGCGCGCCGTCCTTCAGGTGGCTCTTGAACAGGTCGGCGGCCGGGGCGAGTTGGAGGTACTCGGGCTGCATGAGCAGCGAGCCCTTCTTCGCGGCGGCGGCCAGGGTCTCGGTCAGGCTCTTCACTGACAGGGGCATCTCGGGCCTCCTACTGGTAAGAGATCTCGTACGCGCCGGGCTTGTACGATCCGTCCGGTGCCCGGTCGATCCACAGGATCCAGTCCCGGCCGGTCCATTCAGTCGTGGCCTTACCGGTGGCGAATCTCTCTCCGCCGAAGGTGCTGAAGACACCCTTTCCGGTCGCATCCCTGTTCACGAAGCCAGACAGAGCCGCGGTGTTGTTCTGGTAGGTGTAGTCCCAATGCCTCTTGAGCGGTTTCTTCTGCGAGGTGACCTTCGGCTCCGGGATGTTGTGCCTGGTCCTGACGTCCTCCCAGTTCTTCAGGAGCTCCGCATTGAAGTTGCTGTCCGTGCAGGTCGCGCTCTTTCCTGCAAAAATGACCTTTCCGGTGCTGACGAAGAGCCCATCAGGGGTGACGTAGTCCAGCCAGGCCTTGCATGTCGAGGTCTTGCTGCCGTGGTGCCCGACCTTGAGCCACAGGTTTTTCTCTCGCTTCAACAGCCCGTTCGAGTCGTTCTTGATCAGACATTCTTCGTTCACTTTGAGGGCGTCAGCCATCAACAGAACCTTCTGCCGCTGCCCATTGCCGTCGGGTGCGCCGGTGACCAGGAAGACAAGGCTGTTCAGATTGGCGATCTTCTCTTTTGCGGAATGGACGTACTTGGTCCTGGTCGCAGAATCCCTCGAGGAGGGAAGAGCTCCCCCCGCATTCAGATGATAGAGATTCGGAGTGCCGGGAAGATTCGGGAAGAGCATTTCAGGATCCCCCTGAGTCGGCTTCAGCACCGGGTCACTCTCGACACTGTGGTCAGGACTCGCCAAGCTGTTGGGATCGTCAAGAAGCGTCTCCACGAACCGAACTTCGCTCCTCTCCTCCTTGTAGTCGACGGATGACATCGAGTGCCACACGTTCTTCACCGAGTAGCGCAGCTGATGCTCGGAGTCGAGGAAGATCTCCTCCAGGAGGTTGAAGTGGTCCTCATCAGGATGGCTGATGATCAGGTAATCCAGAACTCCGGGATTCTTCAGATCCATCAGACACTTGTCAATCTCTCGCTTCACGTGTTCCGTCATACGCCTCTTGGCGTCGCCCGTCGCCGACGCGCCCGCCGATTCCCGGGGCGCCACCTCACCCCCCGGCTTGGATCCGCAGTCCAGCAGTACGGCCGCATGCGCCTTGGCTGCGCCCGGCTCATAGAAGGTCATCAGCGTGCAGTCACCCTGCCCCACGTTCAAGAACACCACCTTGACCGGCATGTCGTTCCTTTCGCATCGGATTCGTGCACGAAAGACATCCTGCCCCTCGCAATCACACGCCACCCCGGGCATTGACAGCCCTCATCTATCCGACCGAGCCGGGAAACTCAAGTCACATCCACCGATCGGGTGATATCACCCGGCCAAGCACAGGTCGCGGGCAGACAATACGGGCCACGTCGACTACAAAGCGGTGGGGCCACAGAAGCCAACAGTTCGTATCGGATCAGCCTGGGCCATCGGCCTTCCCCCTGGAGGTGACCACGTGACCGACACGCCCCCGACGAAGGGCGGCGCCGCGCTGCGGCTCCTGCTCGTCCGGCTCAACCTGTCGGCCGGCCTGTCCAGCCTGCCCGTCGTGGGCTCGCAGGTGCCGGAGGAGGTCGACGTCCGGCTGACGGGACTGTGTGTCGACGTCGCCAACCGGGCGCTGGTCCTCACCGACGTCCAGCGGGTCAACGCGATGCTGACGGCGATGGGCGGACAGGGCACTCCCCTGCTGCTCGCCGAGGCTTCCTGGCCCGGCAAGGCACGGCTGGCCCTCGACGTGGAACTGGGCGGCAAGCAGCTGCAGTTGGGGACGCAGGACGGTTCGCCGCCGCCGTCCATGAGGGCGATCGGCCGGAACGACCAGGAGACGATCTCCACGCTCGACGGGAAGGACCTCAGCGGCACGCCGTCGACGGCCTGGTACACCGTCGACCGCGTCCTCGGCCCGGTGCGCCTGGACCGCCTCGGGGTGAGCTACGCCGACGGCACCGTGTGGCTCCTGATCGACGCGGGTGTCGACATGGGCGGGCTGAAGTTCTCCGGGAGGGGGATGGGCCTGGGCATCTCGCTGCACGACCCCGCGAGGATCACCCCCCGGCTCGACGGGCTGGGCATCGGCTTCTCCCGTCCGCCGATCGAGATCTCCGGCGCCCTCATCAACCAGGTCCGGAAGGGCTATCTCGTCTCCCTGCTGGGCGCCGCGGTGATCGACGTGCCGAGCTTCAGCCTCAGCGCCGTGGGCGGGTACGCCCAACGCGTCAACGCCCAGCCCTCGTTGTTCGTCTTCGGCCAGCTCGGCTTCCCCGCCGGGCAGGGTGTCGGGCCGCCGCCGTTCCGGGTGACCGGGGCCGCCGCCGGGTTCGGCTACAACAGCACCGTCCGGCTGCCGGACATCTCCGAGATCGACACCTTCCCGTTCCTGCCGTCCGCCGCGGGCGGCGGCACGGACGCGATGACGCTCGCCGACTCCCTCACCAGGTCGGCCGCCGGGAAGGCGCCCTGGGTCAGCGAGGCCCCGGGACGCGTCTGGCTGGCCGCCGGGCTGCGGTTCGACTCCTTCCAGTTCATCCACGCCCGCGCCCTGGTGCTGGGAGAGTTCGGCCTGACCGGCGGGTCGGACATCACTCTCGCGCTCCTCGGCCAGGCCGACGCCGACTTCCCGCTCAAGTCCACCGGCAGCAGCCGCTACGCGCACGTCTCCCTGGCGCTCATGGCGAGCTACACCTCGCGGGAGAACGCGCTGCGGGTGCAGGCGCAGATCCAGCCCGGTTCGTTCCTGGTGCACCCCTCCTGCAAGCTCTCCGGTGACGCCGCCCTCGTCCTGTGGTTCGGCCCGAAGCACGCCGGCGACTTCGTGCTGACCGTCGGCGGCTACCACCCGAAGTTCCAGGTTCCGCTCCACTACCCGGCCGCCAGGCGGCTCGCCATCGAGTGGGACGCCGGGCCCGTGTCGCTGCGCGGCGCCTGCTACGCGGCGCTGACCCCCTCGGCGTTCATGGTCGGCGCCGAACTCGACGTGGCGTTCCACGAGGGCCCCATCCAGGCCTGGTGCCGCGCCGTGCTCGACGCGCTGATCCAGTGGGACCCGTTCCAGTTCCGGGTGACGATGTCGGTGCGGATCGGCGTGCGCATCGACATCCTCATCCCCATCAGCGCGGAGATCGGCGTCGACCTCGACCTGTGGGGCCCGCCCACCGGTGGCATCGCCCACGTGTACGTCGCGTTCGGCTGGACCTTCGACCTCCGCTTCGGGGAGGACCCGCCATCCGAGCCCAAGTCCCTCGGCTGGAGCGACTTCGTCTCCCGGATGCTGCCCGGCCCCGTGGCGCAGGTGGTCGTCGAGAGCGGCAGGCTGCCCGCGGAGCCCGCCGACGGGGCCACCGAGAAGCCCGACGAGATCTGCGAGATGTCCCGCGACGGCTTCACCGTGCTGACCCGGGCGAGCATCCCGGCCTCCCAGGTCGTCCTCGTCACCCCCGGCCACACCGGGAAGACCGACACCGGCAAGACCATCACCGTACGCCCGGCCGGGGTCACGGCGACGTCCGTGCACAAGGTCACCGTCACCCACGACGGCGCCGTCATCGACCCTACCGAGGACCCGTACGGGTGGACGGTCGGCCAGGTCACCGGCAAGGTGCCGCTGGGCCTGTGGGGCGAGCCGCTCAAGTCCGCCGGCCAGGCCCCACAACTGCCGGTGCCCGCGACGAAGCCGGAGCTCGTCGACCGTCTGACCGGCACCCGGATCACCGCCCCGCGCCGTCCCCCCTCGGGCGGCACGGTGAAGGCCAAGGAGGCGGCCGTCGACCGCGAGGAGCGGAGGATCGACGAGAAGCCGCTCCTCGCCACCGCCCAGTCCGGCAGCGCCCCCACCAGGCCGTACGACCGGAGCACGCTCGCCGCCAAGCTCACCGGCACCGACCGCAAGCCCCTCCTGGAGGCGCTCACGGCGTGCGGGGTGGCCGTCCCGCCCGGCGGCAGCCTCACCGACTCCATCACCGGCTACGCCGGGCACATCCACTCCTACCTGCGCGCCGACCCGATGACGCGCGGCACCGAGAGCTGAGGCGGCTCCCATGACGACGGACACCACGGGGGCCGCCCGCGATCTGGCCCTCCACGACTACTGGCCGGGCGTGCCGACCGGCGAGTACGTCATCAGGGTCGAGCACACGGTCAAGGACACGACGAAGGCGCAGCAGGTCGACCAGACGTTCTCCGGCTCCCGCACCCTGCACGTGCGCGGTCCCCGCTTCGCGCTCACCCCGGAGCAGGTGCACGCCTGCTACCCGGCGTCCGGCGCGAGCGGGAACTTCGCCGACGTCCTGCCGCACGTCGTCCTCAGCCCGGCCGTCCTGCCCTGGGAACGCGTCCTCGCCAAGAGCCGGCCCGACGTGCCGTGGCTGGCGCTGCTCGTCCTCCACGAGAAGGACCTGCCCGTCGACGCGGCCACCGGGCGGGCCGACCAGACCTGCCCGGTCAGGGAGTTGCTGCCCGGCACGGGACACGTACAGCCGCCGAAGGTCCTGCTGCCCGCCCTCGCCGCGGAGAAGGACCCCAAGCACCCGGAGACGTGCCGCGTCATCGACGTACCCGTTGCCTGCTTCACCGACGTCCTGCCCCGCTTCGGTGAACTGCCGCTGCTCGGCCACGTCCGGCGCGTCTTTGGCCCCGGAGGCGGTGACCACGCGGTGCTGGTCGCCAACCGGCTGCCGCGCACCGACGGCCGGTACACCGCGCACGTGGTGTCGCTGGAGGGCTTCACCGAGGCCCAACTCTCCGGCAGCGCACCGCTGATGCCCGACCGGACTCCCGCCGAGAAGGTACGCCTGGTGTCCCTGTGGGCCTGGGACTTCACGGTCGAGAGGAAGACCGCGGCACCCGGCTTCCTCGCCGTGGCGCAGCAGGTCGCCACCGGCAGCGCGGGCAGGCTGCCGCTGCGGCTGCCCGACGGCTCCACCGGGAAGACGGCCGTGTCCAAGCGCCTGGCCGACGGCTACGTCCCGGTCGGCCACCAGCTGCCCGACGGCTCGCGCACCTACGCCTGGTACCGCGGGCCGTTCACCCCCGTCGTGCCGCACCCGCTGCCCGTCGACGCCAAGACCCTCGTCTCGGAGGCGCAGGCCCTGATCTACTCGCAGGCGCACGGCGTCTTCGACGTCAGCTACGCCTCGGCGTTCGCGCTGGGCAAGGCCGTCACGCTGGCCAACACCGACCTGGCCCGCTCCCTCGGCGAGATCCGCGGGGCCGCCGCCACGGCCGGCCAGGAACTCGCCAAACGCCTGGCCCGCGGGCTGGACATCAACACCGGCCAGGAGCCGAAGGAGGTGGCCGGCAGGTCCGGGACGGTCAACCCGGCGACCGCCGCCGGACCGCTCGCCACCGCCGCCTTCGCCCGGCTCGCCACGGGCCGCGCCCTGCTCGCCGAACCACCGGCACCCGCCGCGGAATCCGGGGCGGCCGGGGCGGTCACCGGCGAGCCGGACGCCCCGACGCTGGAGCCGGTGGTGAGGGCCACGACGGGCGACCACGCCCGGGCCGCCGTCCGCGCGGTCGTCGCCCAGCACCTCGACCGGGTCACCGGCGCCGGACTCGACCCGGCCAAGCTGCTCGCCGCCGTCCCCTTCGACCACCTGGTGCCCGACCCGAGGCTCCTGCCCGAGGAGAGCGTCCGCTTCTTCCACGTCGACCCCGGCTGGCTCGGGGCCCTGACGGCCGGAGCCAGCAGCCTCGGGCTCAGCACCAGCCTCGACCTTGCCCTGCACGAGGAACTCAACCACCAGGTGCTCGTCACCTCCACACCGCCGGTCGCGGGCATGCTGCTCCGCTCCGCCCTGTGCCGGGACTGGCCCGGCCTGCTGGTCGTCGCCCATCGCAAGAAGCAGGGCGGACAGGGGACGGAGGACGTGCTGAGCGGCTCGCCCCGACTCCTCGCCGCCGACCTCCTGCTGGCCTTCTTCACGGCGGCCCCCGAGAGCGTCACCCTCCGCCAACCCTCGCAGGTGCTCCACTTCGGCCTGGACGACACCGACCGGATCAGCCTGCGCTACGCCCGTTCCGGGGACGGAGAGGTGGGCTCCAGCATGGGCCGGGACCTCACCGGCATCCCCCTGCGGCAGCCGAAGGACCCCTCCCGTCCCCGCGAGGTGCTGGACACCGGCAAGCTCCGGACGGCCGTGCAGGACAAGCTCCGCGAGAGCCCGCCCCGGTGGGACGCCAAAAAGGACCTGCCGCCCTGCGTGCTCGGCCTGCAGCTCCTCAACACCCAGGCCCAACTGGTCATCGAGGCACCGAAGTGACGGCCGGCCGGCCTCCCCACGCCACCGACGAGGAACGCCCCACGGACAAGGCACGCCCCACGGACGAGGAACGCCCTGACGATGAGTGACCCCCAAGCCCTGCTCGTGCCGGTCGAGGTCTCGGCCATGGCCGCCACCGACAAGCTGACCAACGCGAGCGCGGACCCCTTCTACCGATGGGTCCCGAAGTTCTACAAGCGCGAGCGGCCCGCGAACCCGGAGCCGGAGCCCTTCATCACCACCTCCCTGAAGGGCGACGCGGCCCGCGGCGTCTACCTGCACTGGCGACTGCCGGACGCGCTGCTGCGCGGGCGGCTCGACCTCAGCACCGGCCGGGGCCCGGCCGCCTTCCCCGTCTTCCCCACCATCCCCAACCGTTGGCTGGTGCTGCGCCACTTCCGGCCCACGGACACCGGCGCTCCGCTCCCCGCGGCCGGCGGCTGGCTCGTCCACAGCGACTACCTGGACGCGTCGAAGGGCACCGTGCCCTACCTGCACGACAACAAGGCCACCAAACTCGGCACCAGCACCGACCTGGCCGCGCAGGACTGGACGGAGCCCGCGAACCCGCCAACGCCCTTCCTGACCGCCGCCGGCCCCGGACTGCCGGACTTCCCGGTCTTCCAGCCGTACAACGCCGACGTGCTGTCCTTCCACGACCCGCTGACCGGGCTCGTCACCACCGACGGCACGATCAGCTACCTGGTGGCCGGCTGGCACTCGGTGGAGGGCGAGGACCCGCTCTCCGTCCAACAGATCAAGAAGCTGCTGGACTTCCGCGGCGAGTACGGGCACCACACCACCGACCAGGCCAGGTTCGAGGCGGCGCTGGCCGCCCTCGGCTGGCAGTGCCCGGCCGGCACCAAGCCCGTGCACCGCTCCCTGTACGTCGGCACCGCCCTCGGCCTCGCCTGGCGGGTCGACGACCTGCCCGAGTCCGACCTGCCCACGGACCCCAAGGGCGCCCTGACCGTGGCGGTGGGCAACAGCGCCGCCGACGCCCGCTCGGCCCTGCGGGAGGGCGCCACCGCCGAGGACCGGCTGCTCCTGGAGGCCTTCGACCACGGCGTCCTCGACGAACTCGACGACGCCCTGACCGACCACGGGCGCGACATCATGGACGACGCCGCGCACCGGACCTGGTTCGCGCCCTCGCCGGCCGGGTTCAGCTGGCAGATCGTGAACCGCCCGGGCTCCCAGCCACCCCCGACGCCCCCGGCCGAAGCCGCCGCCGAGCTGGTGTGGCTGGCCCAGCTCAACGCCCGCCAGCGGAAGTTCGACGACGGCCTGCGGCGACTCGCCGAGCTGCGGCAACGGCTCTACGACCTGTGGTGGTGGACGTACGACCGCAAGAAGGAGAGCGAGGAGTTCAAGGCCTTCAAGGCGAAGAGCACCATCCAGCTCGACCCGGGCAAGGACGGCCTCGCCAAGGAGACCAGGGCGCAGCAGGAGCTGTGCTTCGGGACGGACGGCAAGGGCGGGCTCCGCGCGGCGATCCCCTGGGGGAACACACCCTCCGACCTGCAGACCGGCATCGACACCTACCGCCGGGACCACAAGCTGTCCACCGGCAAGCCCCTCGCCGCCCACCGCGAGATCAAGCGGACCCCGGCACCGCCCTACCAACGGCCGACCGACCCCGTCGTCCTGATCAGCGGCAAGGGCGCCCGCATGACGGCACCCCGCAGCGGTCCACTGCCCTGCCGCACCGAGAAGCGGCTGCTGAAGGCCGTCGCACTGGAGGGGAGCACCCCCGTCACACCGACGAAGGTTCCGACCGCCCCCGCCAAACTCGCCTCCGTCACCTCGCCGCTGACCTGGGCGCCGGTGACCGCCCTGCTCACCCACTTCGCCGTCCTCGAGGAGGCGGCCCGGCTGGTCTGGCCCACCGGCAGCCCCGACCACCGGCCGCGCGGCCCGCTGCACCTGCTGAAGCACGGGGGCAAGGCGCTGACGGTCACCGATCGCGAGGGCGACGCCGGGGTCTGGCCCGAGTACACCGACCTGTGGCGCCAGCCCTGGCAGCCGCTCTACCTGCTCTGGGCGGTGCGCTGCCACCCACTGCCCTACCGGACCGGCAGCGGGAGCACCGCCGCCACCCACTGGACCTTCGACGGCCGGGCGCACCACTGGGCCGGCGAGGCCCAGAAGCCCGGCCAGACCGTCAAGGGCCGCTCCCGGCTGTCGGCCCTGCCCGGGTTCGCGGTGCGCGGCAGGGCCGAGGAGTACATCAACCGCTACGTGACCGACAGCGCGCTGGCGAAGACGATCCGCGCTCAGGCCGACTCGGAGCACAACCGCAACCAGATCTCCCAGTCCCTCGACGGCCTCGACGCCTGGCTCGCCCAACGCAAGTCCGCCCACCACTTCGACCCGCTCGGCGGTACCGGCAAGGCACTGCTGACCACCGAACCCGTCGTCGCGAACGCCGAGACCGCCGCCTCCCTGCGGCACTTCGACCCGGTGCGCTCCGCCCAGTTCGTCATCGAGGAACTGACCCTCGTCGACCAGTTCGGCCGCGTCTGCAAGGCCGTCAACGAGACCACGGCCGGGCAGGTCCACCCCCGGCGCTCCGCCGCCGTCCGGCCCGACCCGGACCCGGCCCACCCCGGCAAGCCGCTGGTCGCCGACACGGCCGTCGCCGGCTGGGAGTACCGCTTCGTCCAACTGCCGCCCCGGCTCCACCAGCCCGCGCGCGCCCGCCTGGAATGGCTGCGCCGCACCGACGACGACCAGCCCGTACCGGTCGACGTGCTGCCCGTCGACCCCGCGCACAGCCCGGTGTGCGGCTGGCTGGTGCCCAACCCGCGGGAGCACTCGCTGCTGGTGTACGGCAGCGACGGCGCCGGCCTCGGCGAGCTGCACGTGGCGGGCCCCGCCGGCGCCGAACGCGTCGACTGGCTGCCGCTGCCCGGACCCCGCTGGCTGACGCGCGAACAGATCACCGCCACCCCCGACACGTTCACGGCCGCGCACCCGCACCTCGGCGGCCTGCTGCGTTGGCTGCTGAAGAAACCTCAGGGACAGGGCTCCGCCGAGGGGCCGCCCGCCTTCCGCGACCTGCTCGCGGTGATCGACCTCGCCCTGCACACCATCGCGCCCCCGGGTCAACACACCGACCCGCACTGGACGCTGCTCGCCGGGCGGCCGCTGGCCCTGGTCCGGGCGCGACTGCGGATCGAACTGGCCGCGCCGCCGCTGTACGACGCCACCTGGCAGCGACTGCCGGTGGGCCCACAGGCCGACGACGGCAACGTCCTGCGCTCGGCGCGCTGGCCGGTACGGCTGGGCGACGCGCACCGGGCCGGCGACGGCCTGGTCGGCTACTTCACGACGGACCCCGCCGAAGGCACCAGCAAGTCCACCCCGTACCACCGGCTGTTCACCGGACACCGGCCGGCCGACCCGGAGTCCTCGTTCCCGGTCGCCATCGACGCGGCGGCCGACCCGCGCGTCCTGGCCGCCCACGCCGAGGACTCCGCCGCACCGCCCGCCGCCGACACCGCCGCCTGGGCCACGCTGCTGATCGACCCGTGGGCCGCCGTACACGCCCACAGCGGCATCCTGCCGGTCGTCGCCGCCAAGCTGCCCGAGACGTTCGTACGCGGGCCCATGGCCACCCTGTCCCCCGCGCTGCGCACCGGCCCCGTGCTGGCGAGCCTGCTGCCGGGCGGGACGGTGCCGGGTGACGGGAAACCGTCCGGACCGTCCGTCGCCCTGCCCACCTCGGCGGCCTGGCAGGGCGTCTGGTCCTGGGCGGAACGTACTCCCCCGGGCCACGCCGGCCCCTGGGCGGACCTGCCGCTGTCCGACACCAACAGCGGCGCCCACCCGCCCGGCAGCGTGCCCGTGGCACGCACCGGATTCCTCGCGCTCACCCTGGAACAGCAACCGAAGGGCACGACGTGACCAGGACCGCCACCGGCGCCGCCACCACCGCCGCCCATCGGCTGGCCTGCGTCCTCGACACCACCACGGACGGCCTGGTGCACACCGGCGAGGCCCACGCGGCCGTGCCGAGCGCGCTGCGCCTGACGGTGGGCAACCCCGGCACCGAGACACTGCGGTGCGAGCGGATCACACTCTCCCTGCCGGTCGGCGACGGGCCCGACAGCCTCACCGCCGACCTCGGGCGGCTCCGGCTGGCCGAACCGGCGGGCGGCTGGCGGCTGCAGTCCACCGGGCCGTCCCAGGTCACCGTTCTGCCCGCCGCCGACGCCGGTACCGACACCGGTACCGGCGAGCTGGCGGCGGGCGAGACCCGCACGCTGCTCCTCGAAGGGCTGGCGCCGCACGACTCCGTGGGGGCCGTCGCCCTGGGCAGCACCGTGCACTGGACGGCCGTCGTCGGCGGGGGCACCGGCTCGGCCGCCGACACCTTCATCGTGACCAGGACCGACGTGCAGAGCCTGCTGAAGAACTTCCGGCCGAAGTGCTCCGGCATCAAGAACGGCGAGTCCGTCGAGATCAGCTGGAAGGGACTGCCGGAGAAGGACCGCCCGGTCTACCGCCTGTACTTCGACATGACGGAGATCAAGGCGGACGAGAAGACGTACATGGACAAGGACGGCAACGGGACGTACACCACGCCGGCGCTGACCAGGACCACGGCGTTCATGATGCTGGTCAAGTACAAGGGCACCGACTACGGGTGGACCATCGCCGTCACCGTCTCCGAACCCGACCTGACCGTCGGACAGCTCACCAGCAACGGCGTCGTACAGCTGTGGGGCGTGCCGACCACACTGCTCGGGGACACCTCGGGCGCCACCTCGCCCTTCACCAGGACGTACGAGACCGCCGAGACCGACGGCCTGATCGCGGCACGGCTGGACTGCGAGGAGGACGGGAAGGCCGTGGACTTCCACGCCTCCGTCACCTCCGGCTCACCCGCCACCACCCGGACCACCTCGGCCTGCGCCCGCGTGGCCGAGTCACCGGAGAACGTCCTGGTGCCCGTGCCCAAGGGAGCCAGGGTCACGCTGGGAATGAGGGCCGAGGCGGGCAGCTACGGCGGTCAGATCACCTGGTTCCCGCTGGGCACGGGCCGGTTGAAGAGCGAGTAGAGCACGTAGAGCAAGTAGCGAAGCAGACATCCCGACGAGGAGAGGACCGACCGCACATGACCGGCATCACCGCCGCCCTCAGCCTTCCGGCGTCCAGCGCGAACAAGGCGACCTGCTACCTGTTCCAGGGCACCTGGGCCGCCCGGTACGAACAGAACGGCGTCGCCTGGGAGTTCAGGAACCCCTTCGACCTGCCCCAGCACCTCACCTGGTTCTGGCCGGGCCTGGCCGGCACGGCCGGGCACCGCCCCTACCCCGCGGTCTTCGCCGCCAAGGGCGAGATCTACTTCCTGCGCCCCGACCACCTGGTCCGCTACAACATCGCCAAGAACGAGGTGCAGAGCGAAGCCGACGCCAAGCCGGAGAACACCTTCGACGTCGAGGAACTCCCCGACGACTTCCTCACCGGGCTCAGCGGCGCGATGGACACGCCGAAGGGCGTCTACCTCTTCAGCGGCCCGCGCTGGGCACTGTTCAAGCTGCAGGACGGCAGCCTCAAGAAGCACGGCACGCTGGAGAGTTCCCTGCCGAACGGCGTCGACGCCGGCTGCTGGCCCGACAAGTCCGCCAACGGCTACCTCTTCTCCGGCGAGAAGTACCACACGTGCACCACCGACGCCGGCGGCACACTGACGGCCGCACCCGGAGGAGCCATCACCGACCTGTGGCAGCACGCCCCCCTCAAGCGCCCGCTCGCGGACATCTACGCCTCCGGCCTGGGTATGCAGCCCGTACGCTTCCGCACCGCCATCGACCTGAGCACCGACACACTCCCCGGAAAGTCACCGATCACGGCGAAGGGCACCGTGATCAAGGGCGCCGACCTGAGGGCCACGGGCGACCGGTCGAGCTGGAGCATCTCGGGCGACGGCAGGCACGGCTTCCTCGTCAACGACACCAGGATCGTCGCGGTCGACCTGGCCGAGATCACCGGCGACGACCCGGTGATCCGGACGAAGAACATGGACAAGACCCTGTGGGACTGCGCGCTCAGCCGTGACGGCGAGCACCTGTGGACGGGCGGCTTCGAGACCAGGAAGCGGCAGAAGATGCTGCACCGGGTCGACGTCGGCAAGGTGGACTCCCAGGACCTCACGGTGACCTCGTACGACGTCCTGGGGGCGGTGTTCGGAGTCGCCCTGTCAGCGAAGAGCGACAAGGTCTACCCGGGTGTGCTCACCGAGACCAACAGCCTGCAGGTACCGGTGACGAACACCGTCGACGGCTCCCTCATCAACACGCTCTCCGGGGACAACGGGTTCGGCAAGCCCCTCGTGGCCGTCAGCGCGGACGGCGGCACGGTCGCGCTCGTGGTCGGCGACGGCGGCGGCTCGGTCAAGGCGTTCAAGGGGCAGGACGCACCCAGGACGATCCCGGTGGGCAACCAGGTGTACGGCCTGGCCGTGACGCCGGACGGCACCCTGTTGTGCGCGGTGGCCGCCAAGGACAAGTACTCCGCGGCCGTCGTGGACCTGAGCACGGCCACCGGTGAGGTCCGGCACATCGAACTGCCCGGCATCAGGTACCCCCGCGGCGTGGCCATCGACCCCAACGGGCGCTACGCCTACGTGGCCGGATACGTCTCCTCGGACTCCGGCAGCAAGGCGCGGCTCTGGGTCATCGACCTCCCCGTGGCCAAGCACTGCGCGACCGTCGAGGCCGACTGGGGATCGACGGAGACCGAGATCGACGACGTCGAGATCGCCTGGCGCTGGGAATAGCCGGACCACGACAAGCCGGACCACGACAAGCCGGACCACGACGAGCCGGACCACGACGAGAGGGCCCGCCCCCATGACCGACGACCAGCCGCTGCTCGCCTACGCGGCGCCCACCACGCCCTCACCCCTCCCGGTCTCCGTCGCGGGATCCGAGCCCGCCAAGGGAAGCCTGACCGTCACGGTCACCAACAGCTCGGACGCGGAACTCACCTGCAACTCCATCACCCTGGAGCTCTCCCTGGGAGAGGAGGCCGGCGACTTCACCCCGGTCCACAGAGCGGGTGGCATCAAGATCGACCACTCTCCCGGCTGGGCCGTCGAATGGGTGGAGGACGAGCCGGGCATCGCCACGGCGAGCCCCAACGACCAGGGCTCCGCCACCGTCCAGCCCGGAAGTCCGTCACTGTCCTTCGAACTGTCCAACATCGCGGTGAACACCGCGGAAGGGGACGCGAGACTCTCGATCGAAGAGGATCTAGAGGACGAGAACGGCGACAGCCGGACCGGACGAGTCGTCCTGTACTGCACGAAGGGGCCGTCAGGGCTGACCCTCGCCGACTTCCGGCCCCTCCGGCAGGTCGTGCCCACCACCGAGGACGCCGAGGTGGTCTGGCAGTTCACGCCCACCACCGGCAGCACGGTGGAACTGGAGTACTTCGACGCCGGAACCGGCAAGCCGAAGACCGTGGACGTCACCGGCAGCCGCAACCACAGAGTCCGGCTGTACCAGGACACCACCTTCGCCCTGCACGCCTACACCGGCGACAAGGACGCCCCCACGTTCGACTACTGGCTCTTCACCTTCGTGACCGTCTCCGAACCGTATCTGACCACCAAGGACCTGACGGTGGGCGGCGCCCTCTCCCTCCTCGGCCGGCGACAGCCGCACCCGACACAGGTGGAACTCGCGCCGCCACCCACGACCACCACCGTCAGGACCCGGAAGAAGTTCCGCGCGCGGACGGACGGGCTGCTCACCGGTTCGCTACGGACGTTCTACAGACACACCAACGCCAAGCTGACGGTGACCGTGGAACCTCCGGACGCCCCCGACACCGAGCCGCACGTCGCCCAGATCCACTGCGACGGCAGGGTGGACAAGCGGGTGTACGCCCCGGGACCGAGCCTGGCCGTGCCGGTGCCGAAGGGCAGCACGGTCACGATCAAGTGGGACCTGGTCAAGTCCGCCAAGTTCACCGAGCCGGAGAACACCTTCCTCTTCGCCGCGGACCTGCGGTGGCACCCCTTCGGGACCGGTGACCTGGTGCCGCTCTGACCTGCGGCACGAGTCGGCTCCGGCCACCCTCCGCGCCTCACCCGGATGGACTGCCAATGCTGCGGGCACGCACGACCAAGAGCACCGTCGACAGCAGGGGCCATCGATGCCCCACGGCCGGAGCCGCCCAACGTGAACCCCGTGGTTCGTTGCCGGGGAAACGCCTTACGCGGCCCGAGACCGCTCAGCGACGGCCGACCGCACACCCCCACAGGCAGTCGGCCGCACCCACCGCAACGCATGGCCGCAGCAACGCGTGGCTGCAAGGAGACGAGACGACCACGCAGGACCACAACATCGCCCCGGACGACAAGAAGAGCAAGATCGCCAGGATCTACACGGTGGCCGGAAACGGAAAGACCGGCTATTCCGCGCCGCTTCCCTGGCACACCATCATGGCGGCCTTCACCAACACCAAGGACAGTGAGGTCCTCACCCTGGAGATCGAGCGCGCGGTCAACAAAATCGACCAGACGCTCACCACCGGACAGCCCGGGAGGACCTTCACCGTCAAACACGGTGTGCCCTTCCAGGTCACCGTGCGCCGCGAAACCACCGTCCTCGGCCAGCCCGGCTCGCTGTACTTCAGGTATGACGCCGACACCGACAAGCTGAGCTTCGACGCGAAAGCGAGCCAACTGCCCGACGGAGTGACGTGCGACGACAGCTCCGGCAAGAACTTCTTCGGCTTCCTCTGGCACGGCCAGGGATGAGGACGAGGGGGCCCCGCCCGGCGGGCGGGGTCAGCCGAGGTCGAAGGTGTTCGGCAGGCCGAGGCGGTAGCGGGCCTCGTCGACCAGCTTGAGGGGCTCCAGCTCCGGGGGCCGGAACAGGCCCCGGATGTGGCAGCGTTCGGCGGTCGAACCGTCCGCGTCCAGCAGGGCGTTGACGGCGCGGCGCGCGGACTCGTTGGCGCCCTCCATGGTGGCCAGGTCGACCTCGGTGCGGACGTAGTCGCCGGCCAGGAAGAAGTTGCCCACGGCGGTCGTGGCGGAGGGCCGGCGGTAGAGCGTTCCGGCGGGGTGGACGAGCAGCTGCTCGCGGTTGGCCGGCGCGGGCCCGCCCAGGCCGGTGACGGCCGGGTCGAGGAACCACGAGTGCACGTCCGCGTCCGCCGGCCACCCGGCACCGGGCCGGTCGAAGGCCCGCCGGCACTGCGCCCAGACCTCGCGGGCCACCTCCTCGCGGGTGCACTCCTTGGCGGTGCGGCCGTAGAGGATCCCGGGCCGGTCCCACTCCGAGACGCAGACCGACAGGCAGTCACGCACCGTTCCGTCGCCGTAGGCGACCGCGAAGTCCCGGTCCCAGAACTGCGCCTGGCCGACCGCGGTGAGCGACCACGGGGAGTCCAGGCAGACGGCGTGGCCGTGCACCAGCCGCACCGGGCGGCGCAGGTAGAACTGGATGCCCGTCATCCAGTCCGTGCCGATCGCGTCGCAGCGCGCCAACTGCGGGTCGGCGGCGCGCAGTTGCGGACCCCAGGTGGCGCGGGCGTGCTCAACCGGCAGCGCGCTGAGGTAGTGGTCGGCCCGTACGGTCTCGGGGGCGCCGCCGCCGGCCGGTGCCACCCGGACCCCGGTGATCCGGCCCGCGGCGTACAGCACCTCCAGCACCTCGGTCCCGGTGCGGAACTCGACGCCCAGCGAGGCGAGATGGGCCGCCCACGGGTCGATCCAGGCCTCACTGGTGGGGCCGTTCAGCACCCGGTCGGGCTGTCCGTCGCCACCGCGCCCGAGCAGGCCGTTCAGCAGAAAGGCCTCGACGACGGTGCGGGCCACCGTACGGGTACTGGCCTGCTCGGCCCGGGTCGCGACCAGGTCCCGGGTCAGGCCGACCCCGAGCAGGCGCTGGTAGTCGTGGGACATCCGCCCGGCCCCGATGAAGTCCCACCACGGCACCCGCTCCCACTGCTGCTCGCGGCGCAGGTCACAGCTGGTCAGGTGGACCAGGAGCCGGTCCACGAAGTAGGCCAGCTCGTCGGCGGGCAGGTGCAGGACCTCGTCCAGAGCGCCGGCCAGGATCCGCCGCAGGGCGTCCGGGGCGAGGTCGCCCAGGTCGAGCGGCCGGGCGAGGGACCGGAACGGGAGCAGCAGGCCCGGGCGCGGGGCGTCGAAGGCCAGCAGCGCCTGGGTGGCGTCGCGCAGGTTGTCGTGGACGCCGCCGGGGTTACCGGGGACGGGGATGCGGCGCAGGGTGTCCGGCAGGTTGCGGTAGAAGCCGGGGAAGAACCGGAAACCGTGCTCCCCCGGCAGCGCCCGCCGGCCGCCGGCCGCACTGCCCGGCACGTCCATGCTCCGGGCCTTGCCGCCGAGCGCGCCGTGGTACTCGTACACCGTCACCCGGTAGCCGCGCTCGACCAGTTCGTGCGCCGCGCTCAACCCGGAGACCCCGCCGCCGAGGACCGCCACGCTCCGCCCCGGGCCGCCCCGGGCGCCGGTGCCCACCGCATGCGGGAGCGCGGCAGCCGCCTTGGGCGCCACGGCCATGGCGCCGCCCAACGAGGCGGCCCCAGCAAGAAACTGACGCCGCGTCTGCTCTTTCGCCGCGGCCTCCGGCAAGCCTTCCGCCAACCCCATGCTGCGCGCACCTCCCACTCCCTGGCCGCCCCGAACGGCGGGCGCGACCCCCGGTGTGCAACGACCGGGACCGCCGCCGGTCACCCGTCACCGGTCCGGGTGCGGGTCCGCGCTGTTCGCCACCGGGCCGGACGAGCCTCAGGCGGTCCGGCCGGCACAGGCCGCGGTGGTCACCAGGGTGGTGAAGGCGACCTCGGAGGCGTGCTGCCCGACGGGGTCGTACGGGTTACGGGAGAGCATGATCTGGCGCTGCCCGGTGTCGTTGCCGAGCATGACACTGCTGTAGCCGATGCCGTCGACACGGTGGCCCCAGAAGTCCCCGCACGGGGTGGGCGTGCGCTCCAGGCCGAGGCCGTAGTCGGCGCCGCGTCCGAGGCCCGTGGAGTGCTTCATCTCGGCGAGTTCGGCGGGTCCGAGGAGCCGCCCGGCGGTTCCGGCCGCGCCCTTCCAGAGGGTGCGGCCGTCCTCGCTCACCCGACCGAGCGCCGCGGTGGCACCGCCGGGCGCCACCACTGCCCGCAGGCCGGCGTCCAGCTCCGCCCGGTCGACCCGTCGCGACGGGTCCGCCGCCGCGCCTGCGGCGGTCGCGCGGCCTGTGGCCTGCGTGTTCGCCGCGCTCGCCGTCGTCGCCGCGTTCGCCGCGTTCGCCGCCGGCACTATGCCGGCCACCAGGCCCGATCCCGTCCCCGCGCCGCCGTACGGTTTACCGTCCCGGACGAGGAGGTACCGTTCGCCTGGGAACGGTCTGCTCGGGCGGTACGGGGAGCGCTGCGTGGGCCGGAGGCACCCGAGCGGAACTCTCGTCGAGGGGGCAGCGATGCCGACGACCGCCACCACCGGCAGGCCCGGCGCCGGCGAACTCGGGCGCCGGGAGCGCGAGGTGCTCCACGCGGTCGGCTGCGGGCTGAGGGACGACGAGATCGCCGCCGCGCTGGCCACCTCCGAGGACGCCGTGGCCGCGCACCTCGCACGAATCCTCGGGAAGCTCGGGCTGCGCGACCGGGCCGCCGCCATCGTCCACGCCTTCGACTGCGGGCTGGTCGCCCCGGGCCGCGGCCCCCGCGCGCAGCCGGTGCGCCCCGCGCCGCGGAGCGCCGCGAACGGGACGGCCGGACCCGCGGCAACGGCCGGGTTCACGGCAACGTCCGGGCCCGCGGTGCGGATCGCCGTGCTCGGACCGCTGCGAGCCTGGCGGGACGGTCGTTCCCTGGACCTCGGGTATCCGCGCCGGCAGGCCGTGCTGGCGGCACTGGCGCTGCGCGGGGGCCGGGCCCTGAGCCGGCAGGAACTGCTGGACGGCGTCTGGGGGTTGGAGCCACCGGTCGCCAATGTGGTGCCGGTCCACATCTACCGGCTGCGCAAGATCCTGCGCATCGGGGACAGCCCTGACTCGGTGATCGAGCACGACCGGGGCGGCTACCGGCTGGTCTCCGGCGCGGCCGAGGTGGACCTGACGCGGATGGAGGATCTGGTCACCGCCGCCGGGACGGCCCACCGGGCGGGCGACCAGGCCGAGGCGGTCCGCCTCTGTTCCCAGGCGCTGGACCTGTTCCGCGGGGAGCTCCTGGCCGGCCTGCCCGGCCCGCTCGCCGAGCTGGAGCGGCTGCGGCTCGCCGAGCGCCGGATCGCCGTCGCGCAGCGGAAACTGGAGTGGCAGCTGCGGCTGGGCCGGCACGCGGAGGCCGTCGACGAGCTGTTCGCCCTGTCCGCGGAGCACCCGTTGAACGAGCTGGTGGCGGCGATGCTGATGCGCGCGCTGTACAGCGGCGACCGACGGGCGGACGCCCTGGCCGTGTTCGACCGCGCCCGCCGACGGCTGGCCGACGACCTGGGGGTGCCGCCGGGCCGGATGCTGCGGCAGACGTACCGGATGGTCCTGCGCGGAGACGACGCCGGTCCCGACCTCACCGGAGTCGCCAGGTGAGGTCGGGTCGGGCGACTCGGGCGACTCGGGCGACTCAGGACGCGAAGGCCGTCTCCAGCCGGGGGATCAGGTCCCGGAGGTCCTGCTCCCAGCAGCCGCCGTTGTGGCCGCCGTCGCACTGGCTGCCCCAGGTGGAACCGTCGTTGTAGTCGACGTAGTGGTAGGGCATGCCCAGGGCGTCCATGGCGTCCTTGACGTGCTTGGCGGCGCCTTCGAGCCAGAACTCCGGTTGGGTGACCACGCCGCGCCCGTTGCCGACGTAGACGGAGACCCCGACTCCGGCGAGCCGGTCCATGTGCCGGGACGGGGCGACCTCGTTCCACCGCCAGTCCGCGTTGAGCACCGGATAGGGCGAGCCGAACAGGGCGTCGCTGTCCACGGCGGGCCTGTACGGGGAGTTCGCGGAGTCGCAGGAACCCGAGGACAGGCCGCAGATCACGCCCTGCCCGTCGACGAGGGAGGCGACCACGGCCAGCCTCAGGTCCATGGAGTCGATCGAGAGGTCGATGTCTCCGGACAGGGAGGCGGTCTGGCTGAACAGTTCGGGGTGGTCCTGGGCGTAGTGGAAGGCCCCGAAGCCGCCCATGGAGACCCCGGCAACGGCCCTGGCCTTCCTGGTGGCGACGGTCCGCAGGTTGGCGTCGATGAACGGGATCACCTGGCCGAGGTGGAAGTTCTCCCAGTTCTGGGCTCCGGCCGGGGTGTTCTGGTCCCGCCAGTTGGCGTACCAGCCGCGGGCGCCACCGTCCGGGATGACGGTGATCATCGCGTTCGAGGTGGTCAGCGCCGGGTAGGTCTGGTTGAGGGGGTTGTCGGGCGAACCGTGCAGGAAGTACAGCACCGGGTAGCGCCTGGCCGGGTCGTCGTCGTAGCCGCGCGGCAGGATGATCTTGAGGTGGTGCCTGCCCGCGACCTCGGGTGTGGTCACGGTGAGGTAGAAGTCGGTGGGCCCGCCCACGGCGGGGGCGACCTGAGTCAGGCCGAACCCGTCCGCCATCGGCGGCGGCGCGCCGGTGCCGCCGCCGGCCCTCGCCACACCCACCGCCGTACCGGCCGAACCCGTCGCCGTACCCGCCGTCGTGGCCACGGCCAGGGCGGCGGCCACCAGGGCCACCACCAGCCGCCACCGGCCTGCTGTCCTCGTCGCGGTGTTCACGGTGTTCCCCTCCATGAGCCGGCCAACCGAAGTCACCGGACGACCGTCGCAGCGGTCGATGACATCCCGATGACGCCTGCCGCCCGGGTCCACCGGTTTGCGTCGATTGACTGACGTATCGTCATACATGCGTCCGATCAAGGGAGTTCGGACGCGTCCGCCCCGGGGTGAGGTTCGGGATTCCCGCCACGCGGCCGGTGCGGTGGAGCTATGGTCGGCGCACCGACGAAACGCGTCCTGACGCGTGCTGCGAAGGAGCGAGCATGGTGGGCATGGAGCTGGCGGTCGGATTCCTCTTCGCGTGGGCGGTGCGCAAGGCGAAGCGGGTGGCGGGCCGGGTGGACACCGAGGTCGACCAGGCGCTGGACGCCGGGATGGACCGCCTGCACGAGGTGGTGGCGGTCCGCCTGGGCACCGACCCGGCCCTGGAGCGGATGATCGAGGAGGCCGATTCCGGCCTGCCCGAGCCGACCGACCGTACCCGGCAGCGGCTGCGGCTGGCCCTGGAGGAGGCGGCCGAGAACGACACCGGGTTCGCCGGGACGCTGCAAGAAGCCGTGGCGGAGGTCCAGGCCGCCGAGGCCGCCGCCGGTCCGGCCCACGGCGGGAACACGATGACCGGGAACACCTTCCACGGGCCGACCGCGATCGCGGTCGGTGACCACAGCCGCCAGGAGAACCACTTCGGGGCCTCATGACCGGTGCGGAGCCGGGCAGCGGACCGAGCCTCGTCTTCTACGGCCCGACCGCGATCCTGTCGGGCGCCAACAGTGTCCAGAACAACTACTTCACCCTGCGCTTCCCCGATCGGCTGGAGACCGCGGCGCAGCAGCTGGGAAACGTGGTGCTGGCGCAGTGGCGGCAGGAGGCCGCCCTGCGCGGCCTCCACGGGCCGGAGCCGATCCCCGTCCGATGGTGTGCGAGGCCCGGTGGGGAGTTCGGCGACCACCCCGACCTGACGGCGGGTCCCACCGATCCGGCCGGTCCCGCTGATCCGGTCGATGCCGCTGATCCGGTCCGTCCCGCTGATCCCGCTGATCCCGCTGATCCCGTCGAGGGAAGCATCGCGGACCTGGCCTCCTTCGCCGGCGCGTTCCTGCGCCTGCCGCAGCGCAGGTTGGTCGTGCTGGGCGGGCCCGGCAGCGGCAAGACGACCCTGGCCGTGCTGCTGGTGGTCGAACTGCTGCAGCGGATGCGCGAGGGCGAGCCGGTCCCCGTCCTGCTGCCGCTCGCCTCCTGGCGGCCCCGGGTGGAGCACCTGGCCGACTGGCTGGACCACCAACTGCTGCGCGAGTACCCCTACCTGAGCCTGGAGACGGCCCGGCTCCTGCGCCTCGGCCGACGCATCCTGCCCGTGCTCGACGGGCTGGACGAACTGCCCGCCGCCGAACAGTCGGTCGCCCTGGACAAGCTCAACGCCCTCGAGGACGGAACCCCCCTGGTCCTGACCTGCCGGACCGAGAACTACGCCGCGGCGATCGGCTCCACCGAAGTGCTCCGCTCGGCCGCCGTGGTCGAGGCCGAACCGCTGACCGCCGAGGAGGCCGCGCGGTACCTGCTCAGGAGCGCCACGCCCCAGCACCGGCACCGCTGGCGCCCGCTCGCGGACGCGCTGACCGGGGACCCGTCCTGCCCCGCGGCCGAGGTCCTGACGGTTCCGCTGATGCTGTGGCTGTGCCGCACCGCCTACCAGCGCCCGGCCCCGGACCGGCAGCCCGGCGACCTCGCCGACCGGTGCCTCTTCCCCACCCCCGAGGCGATCGAGAGCCACCTGCTGGACTCGCTGGTCCCGTCGGTGTACCCCTCCGGTCCGCTGCCGCCGCCCCAACCCGGCCGCAGGGCTTCGGCCAAGTGGTCGCGGGAGGAGCGGAACCGGGATCCGGAACGGGTGTCCCGCTGGCTCGGCTTCCTCGCCCGGCACCTCGAACGGAACGGCCGTCCCGACCTCGCGTGGTGGGAACTGGACGGCGCCATGCGGCTGGTGCCGCGCATGCTCCTGACCGGGCTCCTGACCGGGGCCTGTGTCGCCCTCGTCATCGGCGCCCTGGACGGGGCCGTCGCCTTCTACGGCAACGGGGACGGGCCCGCACGCGACCTCACGACCAGATTCGCGGACGGGTTCACCATCGCGGTGCTGGACGGACTGATCAACGGCCTTCCGGCCGTCCTGGTCTCCACCCTCGCGCACGGGATCGCCTTCGTGCTCCGAGACGGGGCCCTGCAGCCGTCGCGCGTCCGGATACGACTCGTCGGAAGGACGGCGGGAGCGGGTGCCAGGTCCGGCCCCGAGATCCTCGCGCGTGCCGGGATCGGGCTCGTGGCAGGGCTGGTGGCCGGGGCCGGGGTCGGCCTCCTGCAGGGGATCGGCAGAGCCCTGGCCTCGGGGGATGCGGCGTGGTACAGGGTCGGACCGGTGTACGCCGCGTTCTTCGGTGCCGTGTTCGCCCTCGCCGCCGCGCTCACCGGGGCGCTGATGGCCTGGGTCGAAGCCCCCGTCACCATCGCGTCCGCCCCCGGCCCCCGCGACCTGCTGGATCTGAACCGCAGGACCGTGCTCCTGCAGTGGCTCATGGTCGCGCCGGTGTTCGGATGCCTGGTCGGGCTCGGGAGCCGGCCCCTCCTCGCCCTCGTCCACAACTCCCTCTGGGGCATCCGGCTGATCTGGGATGCCGGGTACGCGCTCAGGTTCGGAGTCCTCGCGGCGTTCGCGATCGGGCTCGGCACCATGCTGAGCCTGACCGCGTGGGGCCAGTGGACGGTCCTCGCGCGGACCTGGCTGCCCCTGACCGGACGACTGCCCCTGGCGGCGATGACGTTCCTCGAGGACGCCCACGAGCGGGGCGTCCTGCGCAAGGTCGGCGCGGTCTACCAGTTCCGCCACGCCCGGCTCCGACAGCACTTCGCCCAGGCACCGGTCCGGCACAGCCGGACTTCATCGCACCATCGGACGACCTGACGAACCTATCCATCACGCCGGCCGGGCGCTAAGCTGCGGGCTTCCGAGCCGGCACCTGACGGGCCGTGCCCCGGTTGGCACTTCGGGCCGCCCCTCACCCGGATCCCGCCAGCCGCGGTGCATCCCGTCCTCTTCGGTGCCGGGGACTCTGAAGGGATCCGAAGGAGGGGCGGATGGAGTCGTATCTCGCACGGGTGGTGCGGTCCGGCAGACGCCGGGCCGACGTCTTCTCCCGCGGCTACCGGCGGGTGGCCCCCGTCGTACTGCGGGCCAGCGTCGGGCTGGTGTACCTCTGGTTCGGGGTACTCAAGTTCATCCCGGGGGCCAGTCCCGCCGAGGACCTCGCCACCCGCTGCATGAGCCTGCTGACCCTCGACCTGGTGCCGCCCGGCGTCTCGCGGCCGCTGCTGGCGGTCATGGAGGTCGCCATCGGGGCCGGCCTGGTCACCGGGCTGCTGCTCCGCGTCGTCCTGGCCGTGTTCTTCGTGCACATGGCCGGAGTGTTCGCGACGCTCGTCCTGCTGCCGAACGACGTGTGGGTGCACGGCGTCCCGCCCGTCCCGACACTCGAGGGGCAGTACATCCTCAAGAACGTCGTGCTGATCGCGGCCTGCCTGACCGTCGCCACCCGGGGAGAGGAGCGGACGCGGTCCGGCCCGGCCTTCAGCCGGGCGCCCGAGCCGGCCCCGCACGACGACGGCCGGCTCGCCGCCGTCACCCTGGCGGCCGCCGCGGCTCCCGGCCCCCGCGCGTCCGCCGTCGACCGTCTGACCTTCTCGCGGCCCGGCGCGTAGGGCCGGCCGGCTCGGCGGGTGACCGGCGTGCCCTCGACCGTTCATCCGTCACCTCCGCTGCGCCGAAGTTCCCGGGGAAGGCGAAAGGCGATCCGGCGCGGTGGCATCCCGCACGCGCGCCGGCGTGACTGAGAGGGCGGACGGATGTCCGGAATGACCCGACGGAGGCTGCTGGGATCGGCGGCCGGTGTGCTGGGGACGGCAGCGGCGGCGAACCTGCTGCCGCCGAGTGTCCAGCGGGCGGTGGCGGCGGGGGTGCCGAGGGCCGGTTCGCTGCGGGACGTGGAGCACGTGGTCCTGCTGATGCAGGAGAACCGGTCCTTCGACCACTACTTCGGCACGATGGCCGGCGTCCGCGGCTTCGCGGACCCGCACGCGCTGCGGATGGAGAACGGGCGCTCCGTGTTCCACCAGCCCGACAGCGCCAACCCGGACGGCTACCTGCTGCCGTTCCACCTGGACACCCGCACCACGAGCGCGCAGGCGATCCCGTCCACCAGCCACGCCTGGTCGGTGCAGCACCAGGCCTGGAACGGCGGGAAGATGGACCGGTGGCTGCCCGCGCACCGGGCCGCCGACGGCGTCAACGGCCCGTACGTGATGGGGTACTACACCCGGGAGGACATCCCCTTCCAGTTCGCCCTGGCCGAGTCGTTCACCATCTGCGACAACTACTTCTGCTCGGTCCAGGGACCGACCTGGCCCAACCGGCTGTACTGGATGACGGGCTCGATCGGCGCCGACGGCGGCCAGGGCGGCCCCGTCACCAGGAACTCGGCACCCGAGCCGCTGACCTGGAAGACCTACCCCGAACAGCTGGAGGCGGCCGGCGTCAGCTGGCAGGTCTACCAGGAGGCCGACAACTACGGCACCAACGTGCTCTCGCTCTTCAGGAGCTTTCAGCAGGCCGCGCCCGGCAGTGCGTTGCACCGCAAGGGCATGACGGCCCGGCCGGCCGGCACCTTCGAGGACGACGCGCGCAACGACCGGCTGCCGGCCGTCTCCTGGATCCTGCCGACCAGCCACCAGTCCGAGCACCCGGACTACCTGCCCGCCGCCGGTGCCGACTACGTCGCGTCCAAGATCGAGGCGGTCGCGTCGAACCCCGAGGTCTGGGCGAAGACGGTGTTCATCCTCGACTACGACGAGAACGACGGCCTGTTCGACCACGTGCCGCCGCCGGTGCCCCCGGCCGGGACCCCGGGCGAGTTCGTCGACGGCCTGCCGATCGGCGGCGGCTTCCGGGTGCCGTGCATCATCGTCTCGCCCTGGACGGTGGGCGGATGGGTCGCCGGTGAGGCCTTCGACCACACCTCGGTGCTGCGGTTCCTGGAGCGGTTCACCGGGGTCCGGTCGGCCACCGTCACCGACTGGCGCCGCCGCACCTTCGGGGACCTGACCTCGGCCTTCCAGTTCCATCGCGGCGTGCGCCGGGCCCCGGCGCTGCCCGCGACCGCCGCGCAACTCGAACTGGCCGAGTACGAGGTGGCGCACTATCCGGCGCCCACCCTGCCGGGCGCGGGCCAGCAGTTCCCCGTCCAGGAACCCGGCAACCGTCCGCACCTGCCCCATGGACCCCACGGGCCCCGGTAGCGCTCGACCGCTTTCGGCCCGGGGCGGGGCCCGGGTCTTGATCCGGGTCCGGACCCGGACCCGGGGCTCGGCTCGCACCGTGCCGCAGGCGTGGAAGCCCCTCGGTTCGCGGGGTGCCCGATCGTCAGTAGGCGGCGTTGGCGCGGTCGTTGAACCAGTCGGGCAGGCTTGCCCACCATTCACCCGCGCCCGCGTCGAACGTCATACCGTCGCCCGACAGGTGCACGACCTGCCCGGAGTAGGCGGCCCAGCTCCTGAGCGAGGAGACCTTGTGGTTGACCAGGACCGGGAAGACCGTCCAGGTCCCGATCTTGAACTCCCAGCAGTCGCCCGAGTAGTTGTAGTCGGTGAACACCTGCCCGTACCCGGCCTGCCCGTAGTGGGTGCAGTTGCCCGCCGCGTGGGCACCGGGCACGGCGGCGCCCAGCGCCGCCACGGTCGCCACGGCGACCATCCCCGCCTTGAGGCGGGGCAGTTTGAACGTCCGGGGCATCTCGGTCCTCTCGTGACATGGTGTCTGCCACAAGTGATGATGACGACGACGTCGGGCCCGCGACCAGTGGGAGGCCCGTACCGGTAGGAGTTCGTGATCCGACTTCGGCGGTTTTCGGACGGCTCTCCGGCCCGGTGTCGGCTCCCCGCCATCCGCAGGTGCCGGCCGGCCGGCTACGAGTCGGTGAGAGCGCCGTCGCTCCCGGCCTGGACGACGCTGGTGCCGAATCGCCACGCATCGATGTCGCGATAGCGGATCGGCCCGGGGCCACGGCCGATGTTGCTGCCGACCAGGTGGAGACGTTCGGTCCACCACGGCCGGCCCACGAACCCGGTGAGACCGGCCGCGGCCAGCGGAACGCTGACGGCGTCGTCGCGGCGGGAGCGTGCCAGCGTCAGATGGGGGCGCAGCGGCCGCTCCCTGAACTCGATTCCGCAGGACCTGACCAGGTCCCGGACGTCGGCGGCGAGCAGGTGCAGCTGCTCCAGGTCTCCGTCGATCCCGCTCCACAGCAGTCGCTGGTCGAAGTGGCCGCCGCCGCGCAGGCGCAGGTTCAGGGCGGGATGCGACGCGGCCGCACCGGCCAGCGCCGATCGCAACGGCGGCACCGCCGTGGACGGCAGCTCGCCGAGGAAGGCCAGGGTGATGTGCCAGTCCTCGATCCGGTTCCACCGCAGTCGCGGGTAACCGGCGTAGGCGGGTTGCAGGGCCCGGGCCAGCTCGTCCTTGGCGTCGTCGGGCGGAGCCAGTGCGATGAAGACGCGCAGGGTCGAGGGTTCGGGGTGATCGTCCACGAGGGGGGAGGGTAGCCGAGGGCGGGTCGACCGTGCTCGCTCCTGCCGGACGGGGCCCGGGCCCGGCCGTGATTCGGCTGGAGGACGGCCTGTCGACCCGGACCACGTCCTGCGTGATCCCGGGCGACGCCGGTAGGCCGCCGCCCGGGCGACGGTGGGCTGAGTAGATCAGCTCAGTAGATCAGGTAACCCGGACGGTGCCCTTCGTCGTCGATCTCCCCGGTGGCCTGGGTCCGCAGTTTGTGGGCCAGTTCCTCCAGGGCCCGGGAGGCCGCGACCTCCTCGCCGATCCTGGCGAGCGGACGGTCGTCCGCGCTCTTCGTGGACTCGCCGTGCGCGCTCAGGCCGGGCGCCCTCGCGCCGGTCAGCCTGGCCTCGCACGTCGTGTGCACGCCGTCTTCGTCGAAGTTCAGCTCCACGTCCCACTGGTTGTGCATGCCACACCTCCTGGCGGCGGCCCCCGTCGCGCTGTCCGGACCGGCACGGACGGAGACCCGCGGCGGCCGCTCTCACCAGCGTGCGCCTGCCCGGCCGATGGCGGCAAGCGCTGCCGGGGGCGCCCGGCGCCCGCCGCGCCGTGTCGTCGCGCGACCGGCCCGGGCACCGGCCCGGCGGTAGGCTGACGGGAGCGGCCGCGACGCCCGACCCACCCCTCGGACTCGTCGGCGCGGCGCGGGCAGCGACAACCTGGTGGTCCCTCCGTGGCGGTCTTCCTCCTCGCTCTCAGTGCGGCCTGCTGTCTGGGGCTCGGCTTCGTCCTCCAGCAGCACGCGGCGCAGCGAGCCCCGCGTTCCGATCTGCTGCACTGGCGGCTGCTGCTCGACCTGATGCGGATGCCGCAGTGGCTGCTCGGCACCGGGTTCATGGTCAGCGGGCTGATCCTCTCCGCGCTCGCCCTCAACCAGGGCGAGGTATCGCTGGTCGAGCCGCTGCTGGCCACCAATCTGATCTTCGCCATGGCGCTGGCCCGGGTGTTGACCCGTCAGACCCTGGGACGCTCCGGCTGGGCCGGGGTGCTGCTGCTGGCCCTCGGGGTGACGGCCTTCATCGTGGCCGGGCAGCCGACGGGCGGCGGGCCGCTCGCCGGGGAGCTGCGGCACTGGCTGGTGGTCGGAACGGTGGTCGGGCTGGTCCTGCTGCTGGTCTCGATGGCCCGGCGGCTGCCGCTGTTCGAGGAGGCGACCCTGCTGGCGCTCGCCGCCGGACTGCTCTACGGCCTCCAGGACGCGCTGACCCGGACCACCACCCAGCGCCTCGACCACGAGGGCCTGGCCGCGGTGCTGCGCAGCTGGCAGCCGTACGCGGTGGTGGTGGCGGGGGTGGTCGGGCTGCTGCTGGTGCAGAGCGCCTTCGAGGCCGCGCCGCTGCGGATGTCCCTGCCGGCGCTGACCGCCGCCCAGCCGCTGGCCGGGATCGCCTGTGCGGTGGGCTTCCTCGGCGACCGGTTGCGGGTGACTCCGGCCGCGCTGGCCTGGCAGGCGGCCGGGATGCTGGCGATCGTGGTCGGGGTGATCGTGATCGGCCGTCATCCGGCGATGCCCGGAACCGCCCGCGACACCCTGGAGAGCATCGGGGCGTTGCCGGAGGAACCGGAGAAGGTCAAGACGGAGGAGAAGGCGGAGGAAGCGGCGGGAGAGAAAGCGCAGGACGAGGCGCGGGGAGACGCGCGGGGAGACGCGCGGGGCGGGCCGGAGGAGAAGCCGACCGGCGATCCCCCGGAGAGCGGCCGCCCCGGGAGCAGCGGTTAGGCCGCGATGTGCTGAAGCGCGCGGGCGGACGCCGTGGCCGGCGGGGTGGTCGCACTCGCGGGGGTGGCGTGCCTGGTCCGTGCCCACCGGGCCGGCCGGCCCGAGCGTCTTCCGCTGGCCGCGCTCCCCCCGGTGCTGGGCCTGCACCAGGTGATCCCGTGTTCGTTCCCGCCGCCGTGTGGTGCGCGACCAGCGGGCCGCCCCGCCGGGTGCGCGCCGCACTCACCCTGCCCGGTGCGGCGGTCGCCGTCCCGCTGGCCGTGGCCGTCGTGTCCCGCCCGGTGACGGCCACCGTGCGCGGCCACACGCTCGGCTACGCGGTCGGCGTACCGAACCCGGCCCTTCTGCTGGCCGGTTACCTCCTCGCCACCATCGGCTGCTTCCTGGTGAGCGGCGACCCGCTGCTCCGCCGTCTCGGTCTCCTCACCGGTGCGGGTGCCGTCGCCTGTGCTTTGCTCCGGCGCCTCGCCTTCGTCTCCACCTGGTGTGCCCTCGCCGTCCTGGCCAGCCCGGTGCTGCTTCACTGGGCGGGCCATCGCCCGGCGGGCGCGCCCGCCCCCGCCACCGGCCGGGCCCGTCAGCCGCGCCGACGGGCGGCTTACGCGCTGTGCGCCGGTTCCGGCTCGGCCGCCGCACCGTCCGCGCTGCCCGCCTCGCCTGCGCCACCCACGTGCCCACGGAGGCGGTCCATCTCGCGCCACTCGGGGCGCAGCCCGGCCAGCGTGGTGGTGGCGAAGTACAGGGCTCCGCTGACGATCAGGCTGGGTATCAGCCCGACCATGGCGACCGCCGCACCGGCGACCAGCCCGCCGAGCGGGATGCCGGCCCAGGCGAGGGAGCCGCTGAGGGCCTGGACGCGGCCCAGCAGGTGGCGGGGCACTCGCTCGAAGAGCACCGCGCCGAGGATCGGGTTGAGGAAGCCCGCGCCGAAGCCGCCGATCGCGAAGACGGTGATCACCAACCACATCGGCGCGCCGAGGGCGAGCACCAGGAAGCGCGGTACGCCGCACAGCAGGAAGCCCGCGAAGAAGACCGTCCGGCGGGGCAGCCGGGAGGCGACGGCCGCCGCTATCAGGCTGCCGACGACGGCGGTGGCGCCCATGACGGCCGCCATCAGGCCGATGGCGGCCGGGCCGTTGCCGGACTCCCGCGCCCAGACGGGGACGAGAACGGTGGTGAAACCGGCGTCGATCAGGTTGGTGATGCCGACCATCACGGTGACGGTGAGCAGCAGCGGCTCCGAGCGCAGGAAGGTGAAGCCCTCGCGGAACATCCGCCAGTAGCCCGCGGGCTGCTCCTCCGCGGCCGGGTCGGCGGCAGCGGCGGGCACCGCCGAGCGCCCCATGCCGCGCGGGAGCGCGACCGCGATGATCAGCGACCCGAGCGCGAAGGTGCCCGCGTTGACCGCCAGCCCGGCGAGCGGGCCGACCAGGGCGACCAACCCGCCGCCGACCGCCGGGCCGACGGTGGAGGCCAGCCGCTCGGCGACACCCGACAGCCCGGTGGCGCGCTCCATCGGCACCCGGGCGCGGTCGGCCGCCTCCGGGACCATGACGGACTTGGCCAAGTCCCCCGGGCCACGCATCGCCCCGATCACCGCGACCATCACCAGCAGCACCCAGAACGGGAGCAGCCCCTGCGCGTGCAGCAGCGGGATCAGCCCGGCCGCGACCGCGCTGACCGCGTCCGTCGTCCAGGACACCGTCCGCGGCCCGAGCCGGTCCACCAAGGGCCCGGTCAGTGCCTTGACCGCCACGTACGGCGCCATCTCGGCGAAGGCGACCAGGCCCGTCATGGTGGCGCTGCCGGTGGTGGCCAGGACGAACCAGGGCAGGGCGATCGCCGAGACGCGGGTGCCCGTCACCGAGACGACGGAGGCGGTCAGCACCCCGGCGAGCGGGCGGAAGTTGCGCCCGGGTTCGTCGGTGGCGGTTCTCGTGGTGGTGGTGCTCGTCATGTGGTTCCCCCCTCGTCGGTGTCGTCGCGCACGTCCGGCAGGACGTGGACGACGACGGACACCTGCTCCGATCCCTCCGGGACCGGCCCCTCGGCGCCCACCCAGCGGTAGCGCCGTATCACTTCGCTCAACTCGCCGGACAGCTGCTCGGCCTCGGCGGGCGTCAACTGCAGTACCAGATCGCTCAGGTTCACCGCCTTGCGCCAAGGCCGCGGCATCGCCTCGAAGGCGTCCAGCGTGCGCTGGGCCGCCAGGGTGTGCGCGGCCAGCACGGACCGCAGGTACCCGGCGGCCTCGCCCAGCTGCTCGTCCGCCATGTCGTCCACCGTCCAGACCGTGAGCCGGTGGGCCGAACGCCACCAGCGCTCGCGGGCGTTGCCGCGCCCCTCGTCCTCCTCGACGAAGCCCGCGGCGGCGAGCTGGCGCAGGTGGTAGCTCGTCGCGCCGGAGTTGATCCCCAGCTCCGCGGCGAGCCGCGTCGCCGTGGAGGGGCCGTACTTGCGCAGCAGCCCCACCACCCGCAGACGTACGGGGTGTGCCATCGCCCGCATGCTCTCGGCGGTGAGGGCGACGGCGCGCTGGTCGTCGCTGTGCTTCCAGCCGTGCTCTTCGGTCATGGCAGGAGACTAGAACCGCAAAGAGTTCTTTGCAAAGGGTTTTTTGCGAAGAACTCTTTGCGGTTCGGCTCTGCGGTTCGACTCTGCGGTTCGACTCTGCGGTCCGGCTTCTGCGGTCCGGCTCCGTGCGGTTCGTCGAACGGGACCGCGCCCGGGCTCCGGCCCCGCCGGTCGGCGGGTACCCGGCCGGCCGCTCGGCGGGGGCCCCGGGACGGACCGCGGACCGGAGCGGGATTGTCACCCGGGCGGCCGAGGGCGCAGGCTGGCAGGAAGGGCCCGGAGGTCGGCCCGCCGCGGTCGGCCGCGGATCGGATGACGGCCGCCGGGGAGCACGAGGGGCAGGGCGATGGCACGCGGGAGGCTCTGGGGCTACGTCGCGTCGGGAGCCCGGGCGCTCGGCGCGCTCGGCGGCACCGTCGGGGCCGTCGGGGCGGGCGGCACCGGACGCCGGGGCGGGCCCGGACGGGTGGGCGCACGGGCGAGGGCCGAGGCCGAGGAGGGCCCCGGCCCGTACTCGCCGGGCGCGCCGGCCGCGCCCAGGGCGCTCAGCCGCACCGAGCTGGAGCGGCTGCGGTGGACCGGCCGGCAGGAGGGCTGCGAGCCGATGGCCCGGCACGTCCAGGTGGCCGAGGTGCTCCGCCGGGTGGTGCGCGGCGGCGACCGGGCGGCGGCCGTGACGGTGCGGGTGGCGCCCGGACTCCCGGTGGTGGCCGGGGACGCCCGCCGGCTGGAGGCCGCCGTCGCCGGCCTGGTCGACCACGCGATCCGGCGCAGCCCGCCGGGCGGCCGGGTGCTGGTCCGGGCCGACGTGGCGGGCGGCGCCTCCGTGCTGCGGGCGCCCGGCAGGACGGCGGAGACCCTCGGCCGGGTGGAGATCCGGGTCTCCGACCAGGGCGCCCACGAGCCCTCCGAGGCACGCGCGTGGCTGATCGGGGGCGGGCGGGCGGACGGCCCGGTGGGGCCCGCCCTGCGGAGCCTGGTGGTGGCCTCGGGCGCCCGGCTCGCGGTGGAGCCCACCCCCGGCGGCGGGCTCACCGTCATCCTGCTGCTGACCGTCGCGTACGACTGACCCCGGGACGACCGACGACCGCGACCCCCCTGTACGGACGCCCCCGGGAGTCCGCCCCCGGGAGACCGGCCCCGTACGACCCGCGGAGTACCGCCAGCCCACCTCCGCTCCACCCGGCGGAGCGCACACCCGGCGGAGCACACACCCGGCAGGCCCATGCCGCCGCCCCTAGACTTGCCCCATGCCCCGGCTCAACGACCAGGTCAGGGAACTGCTCCAGGAGTACGCCGACCTGATCAACATCACCGGCGGGGACGCCTTCCGGGCCCGCGCCTACGAGAAGGCCGCCCGCGCGGTCGGCGGCCACCCCGAGGACCTGGCCGACCTGGACGTCAAGGGCCTGCAGCAGATCCCCGGCGTCGGCAAGTCCACCGCCGAGAAGATCGCCGAGTACCTCGCCACCGGGACCATCCCCGCCCTGGAGGCGCTGCGCGCCGAGATCCCGTCCGGCGTACGGGAGATGATGGCCGTCCCCAGCGTGGGGCCGAAGCGCGCCCTGGCCCTCTACCGCGACCTGGGGATCGCCTCGGTGGACGAACTCGCCGCAGTCGCCCGCGCCGAGAAGCTCGCCGACCTGCCCGGCTTCGGCGAGCGCAGCGGCGAGAAGATCCTGCACGGCATCGATCTGATGCGGCAGTCCGGCGGCCGCACCCTGCTGGACACCGCCACCGAGCTGGCCGAGCAGCTGGTCGCCGCGCTCTCCGCCGTCCCCGGCTGCACCCGCTGCGCGTACGCGGGCTCACTGCGCCGGATGCGCGAGACGGTGGGCGACATCGACGTGCTCGCGACCGCCGAGGACTCCGCCCCGCTGATGGCCGCGCTCACCGAACTCCCGTACGTCGCCGAGGTGATCGGCAGCGGAAGCACCAAGACCTCGGTCCGTACCACCCAGGGCGTACAGGTGGATCTGCGGGTCGTACCGGAGGAGGACTGGGGAGCGGCGCTGGTCTACTTCACCGGTTCGAAGGCGCACAACATCAAGCTGCGCACGATGGCCGTCCGGGCCGGGCTGAAGCTCTCCGAGTACGGGTTGTTCGAGGTGGACGGCGGCGCCAAGGTGGTCTCGGAGACCGAGGACGAGGTGTACGCAGCGCTCGGCCTGCCGTGGATCCCGCCGCCGCTGCGCGAGGACCGGGGCGAGATCGAGGCCGCGCTGGACGGCGGACTCCCGGACCTGGTCCAGGAGTCCGACCTGCGCGGCGACCTGCACACCCACACCGACCTGACGGACGGGCTGGCCACCCTGGAGGAGATGATCGACACCGCCGCCGCCCGCGGCTACTCCTACTTCGCCGTCACCGACCACGCCCCGGACCTGGTGATGCAGCGGATGACGGACGAGAAGATGCTCGCCCAGCGCGAGCAGCTGCGGCAACTCGGCGACCGGCACAAGAAGTTGCGACTGCTGCACGGCACCGAGCTGAACATCGGCCCGGACGGCGGGGTGGACTGGCCGCCCGGGTTCCTGGCCGGCTTCGACGTCTGCGTCGCCTCCGTCCACTCGCACTTCGCCCTGGACCGGGCCGCCCAGACCCGTCGGCTGATCCGCGCCTGCGAGAACCCGTACGTGCACGTCATCGGCCACCTCACCACCCGCCGGATCGGCCGGCGCGGGCCGATCGACGTCGACCTGGACGCGGTGTTCGAGGCCGCCGCGCGCGCCGGCACCGCGATCGAGATCAACAGCTCCCCGCAACGGCTCGACCTGCGCGACGAGGACATCCTGCGGGCCAGGCGGCACGGCGTGCGCTTCGCCGTCGACAGCGACGCGCACGCCACCGGCCACCTCGCCTACCCGCGCTACGGCATCGGCACGGCGCAGCGCGGCTGGCTCACCGCCGAGGACGTGATCAACACCTGGACCTGGCAGAAGCTGAAGCACTTCCTCCGCAAGGACGCGGTGCCCAAGTAGCTCCGGGCCCCCAGTAGCTCCGAGCCCCACGTAGCCCCGAGGCCCGGGTGGCTCCGGGACGCCAGTAGCGCCGGGCCCGAGCGACCCCGGGCCCGCACCCGCGACCGCGCTCGGCGGAAGCCCGCCGAAACGTCACTCCCCGCCCCAGGAGGCACCGGGCGAGGCCAGCACCCGGGCCGCGCCGCGGTGCCCGAGCCCGACCGCGTGCCCGAGGTCCCCGGTGTCCAGGAAGCCGGCCAGGAACCCCGCCGCGAAGGCGTCCCCGGCCCCCGTGAGGTCCCGCACCTCGGCCACCGGCGGCACCGGCACCACGAGCAGCGGCTCACCGGGCACGTCGACGGCGGTCGGCCCGGCGCCCGCCTTGGTGACGACCGTGGTGACCGCCAGCCGGGCGCGCTCCGGCCCGGGCAGACCGTCCACCAGCAACCCGAGGAACTCCGACTCGGAGCGGTCGGCGAACACGAAGGTCGGCGCCAACCCGGCCAGCAGCGCGAGGAACCGCTCCCGGCCGAACCTCTCCAGCATGCCGGTCGAGGAGGCGTCCACCGAGGTGGTGCCGCCCGCCCGCCGGACCCGGGCGAGCGCGTCGACGGCCGTGCTGCCGACCGGCTCGCCGTCGAAGGAGTAGGCCGGCACGTGCAGGTGGGTCAGCCCGGTCAGCCACGCGTCCGGGACCCGCTCCAGCAGCGTGGCGGCGCCCCGGTCGGGCAGCATGGTCCGCTCGCCGTCCTGGTCGATCAGCACCACCACGCTGCCGGTCCGGCCGCGCCGGGAGACCCGTACGTCGACGCCGTGGCCGGTCAGTTCGGCGACGAGCCTGTCCCCGACCGCGTCCGCGCCGACGCAGCCGAGGAAGCGCGCCGGGTACTGCCCGGCGGCGAAGCAGGCGACGTTGGCCGCGCTGCCGCCGCGCCGGCGGAACACCCGGGCGCCGGAGTCGGTGCCGCGGCGCAGCGGGCCGTCGGCCCAGACCACGATGTCCTCGACGAGGTCACCGAGCACCCCCAGCACGGCTCAGGCCCCGGTCTCGGTGGGGACGGCCGAAGCGGTGCCACCGGCGCCGGCGGCCATGCCACCAGCACCACCCGCCGCCAGCGCGGTCGCGATCTCCCCGCCGAGCCGGACGTTGCCCCGGTACACCTCGACGTTGACCTCCAGGCTGCGCCCGCCGGTGTCCCGCCGGATGAAGTCGAGCAGGAACGGCGTGGAGGCCTTGCCGGTGACGCCCTGCCGCTCGGCCTCGGCCCGGGCGCGCGTCAGGATGCCGTCCAGCTCCTCCGGCGGCAGCTGCTTGCCCGGGTCGACCGGGTTGGCGATCAGGACGGCCTGCGGCAGGGCGAGCCGGTCGCGGGCCTCGATGACCCTGGCGGCCTGCTCGGGCGACTCCACACTGAAGTTGATCTCGTGGCCGGAGTCGGTGACGTAGAAGCCCGGGTACTTGCGGGTGCGGTAGCCGATGACCGGGACGTTGTGGGTCTCGAAGCGCTCCAGGGTGGCCCGGATGTCGAGGATGGACTTCACGCCCGCGCTGATCACGGTGACCGGGGTGGCGGCCAGGGTGGTGATGTCGGCCGACTCGTCGAAGCTCTCCGAGGCGCCGAAGTGCACGCCGCCCAGGCCGCCGGTGGCGAAGACCCGGATGCCGGCGCGGTGGGCGAGGAAGGCGGTGGCGGCGACGGTGGTGCCACCGTGCCGGCCGAACGCGGCGACCACCGGGAGGTCGCGCAGGCTCACCTTCTCCAGGCCGTCGGTGGTGGACAGTTCGGTGATCTGCTCGGTGCTCAGCCCGACCGTGGGCACCCCGGCGTGCACCCCGATCGTGGCCGGGACGACGCCCACCGCCCGCAGCCGCTCCTCCGCCTCCAGCGCGACGGCCAGGTTGCGCGGCCTCGGCAGGCCGTGGGTGAAGATGGTCGACTCCAGGGCGACCACCGGCCGGCCGTCGGCGAGGGCCCGGGCGACCTCCTCGGACACCTCGATGGCGGAGGTGGCAGAGGTGGCGGAAGCGGCAGGAACGGCGGGGCGAAGTCCGGTCATGATGCGAACTCTCTGTGAGGATGCCACTACGGCGGAGCAGGATGCCGCTCAGCGTATGGACGGTTCGCACCGGCAGCCAGGGTGCGTCCCCGGGGTCGCACTCGCCGGCCTCGACGAAAGCGGGCCGCCACGCCGCCGGAGGCGCGGCGACGGACGGACGCCATCCCTTGACGCTGGCATGCCACCCCCGGAAGGATTCCCGGATCATCCGACCGGCCCGCGGCACCCGTCCGCGGGCCGCCCGACCCCGGGAACCCGCCTTGGCCCTGCGCCCGTTGCTCCGCCGCGCCGCCGGTCTGGTCGGCGCCGCCGTCCTCACCCTGGCCGGCACCCTCACCGCCGCCGGTCCGGCCCACGCCGACTTCGGCACCGACTACCACGACCCGGTCACCGCCACCAAGCCGCTCACCCGCCCCGACACCCGCTCCTGCACCGTCGAGGTGATGCACGAGCGCGAGTTCCGCAACGGGTACGGCAACCCGCCGGACACCCCGTACACCACCACCCTCACCCCGCCCGCCGACTGCGCCGGCCCCTGGTCGGCGGTGGTCCTGGACCTCCACGGGCAGGTCGCCGGGCGGCAGTTCGACCGCATCTTCAGCGTCCGCGTCGGCGGCGTCCAGGTGCTGCTCTCCTCCACCCCGGAGCCGTCCAAGGACGGCATCGCCTGGAACGTCGAGCACGACGTCACCCGCTACGCCCCGCTCCTCGCGGACGGCCCGCAGGACTTCTCCTTCGACCTCGCCAACGTCACCGACGCCACCTACACGGGCGTCTTCACGATCAGCGCGAGCCTGAGCTTCTACACCGCGGACGAACACTGGCCGGCCGCCCACACCGCCGACCGGCTGCTCACCACCGGCCCGTTCGGGCTCACCCAGGCCGCACCCACCGCCGGACGGGACCTCACCTTCCCGCGGAACCTCGAACGCCTCACCGCCGAGGTCTACGCCCGAGGCGGCGGCGCCTGCGAGGAGTTCGCCTACGCCTCCGCGCCGGACGCCTTCGCCGCCGCCAACCCGGGCACCGGCATCTGCGGCAAGGGCCCGTTCCGCGAGCTGCGGCTCACCGTGGACGGCCGGGTGGCCGGAGCCGTCTGGCCGTACCCGGTGATCTACACCGGCGGCTGGGACCCGCTGCTCTGGCGGCCCGTGCCCGGTGTCTTCGCCTTCGACCTGCCCGCCTACCGGCTCGACCTCACCCCGTACGTCGGACTGCTGCTGGACGGCCGGCCGCACACCGTGGGCGTCACCGTGAACGCCGCCGAGGCGCAGAGCAACGACGTCTGGACCGGCCAGGTCAACCTCTTCGCCGAGACGGACCACGGCGCCGCCCGCACCACCGGACAGCTCACCGACCACCGGGTCGCCCCGGAGGCCACCGTCGCCACCGACCTCGCCGACCACGGCGGCGGCAGCGGCGACTGGACGGTCACCGCCACCCGGAACGACCTCGCCCGGGGCTGGGTGCAGACCTCGCACGGCCGGATCACCACCGAGGTCCGCGACGAACTCGCCTTCCGCTCCACCCAGCGGCTGCGCGACGGCGGCAACGACCTGACGCTGCGCAACGGCACCGATCTCACCCGCACCACCTCCACCTGGGGCGGCGGCCCGCACCGCACCACCACCGTGCACGAGGGCGAACCGCTGGACGTCTCCTACCGGGCGAACCGGGACGCGGCCGGCAACAGCGACCAGAGCACCGCCATGGAACTCGGCTACCACCGCGAGGCCACCGCGGCGACCGGCGGCCACGTCACCGAGCGCTCCACCGTCGACCACACCCTGCGCCCCACCGCCGTGCGGCACGACGGGGACCGCACCGTCCGGACCGGCAGCAGCACCGAGGAGTACCGCAGCACCGGGCCCGAGGGGCCGTACCAGCGGACGCTGAGCTTCGTGGACGGCTGGCCGCGTACCTGAAACCCGCATGACCGAAGCCCGCGCAGCCGAAGCCCGACTGCCCGGGTTGTGAAAATTGCCCGGATTCGTGCCGTACACCCCTGGTGCACGGCTCGTGGGAGGCGCATCATGGGAGATGGACCTGTGAGGCAGCTGAAATAGTTCGACCGCAGGAGGCAGTGGCGACAGATCGAGACGGATCAGGGTCTGCCGCTGGGCACTACCTCGGTCGACGATCGAACTACAGGCCGGAGGACACCACGTCCGGAGGCCACCCCAGTCTCACAGGTTCCACGCGTCCACGGAGCATCCCCTCGGCCCCGTGGACGCGTTCCCGTCCCTTCCCTTCCGTGGTCCCTCCCGTGGCCGTCACCGCGCCCGTGGCCGTTCCTGGGCCCGTGGCCGTTACCGAGCCGCCCAGCCCATCTCCCAGGCGTGCACCGCGATCCCGACCCGGTTCGCCACCCCGAGCTTGCGCTGGATGCTGGCGACGTGGGTCTTCACCGTGCCCGGTGAGATGAACAGCTCCGCGGCGATGTCCGCGTTGGTGCGGCCCGCCGCGACGTGCCCGGCGATCTCCACCTCCCGCTCGGTCAGCGACACCACCGGCGCCGCCTGACGGCGGTCCGGGCGGCGGTCCGGGCGGCGGTCCTGACGGCGCGGCACCGTCACGTGCCGCAGCAGCCGGACGGTGACCGACGGGCTGATCAGGCTCTCCCCGTCCGCGGCCGCCCGTACCGCCTCGGCCAGCAGGGACGGGCCGGAACGCTTCAGCAGGAAGCCGGACGCCCCGTGCCGCAGGGCCGGGTACACGTACTCGTCCAGGTCGAAGGTGGTCAGCACCACCACCCGCACCGGCTCCGCCACCCCCGGGCCGGCCAGCCGCCGGGTCAGCTCCAACCCGTCCATCCGCGGCATCCGGATGTCCACCAGCGCGACGTCCGGCCGCAGTTCGGCCGCCAGCTCCAGCGCGGCCAGCCCGTCCGCCGCCTCGCCCACCACCTCGATGTCCGGCTGGGCCGTCAGGATCCTTCGCACACCGCGCCGGACGGCCTCCTGGTCGTCCGCGATCAGGGTGCGGATCACCCGCCGGCCCTCGCCGTTCACACTCGTCACGCCCAGCAGTGTGGCGCACGGGTGAGCCGCGGGAAAGTTCACGCGGCGGACCGTGCGCGGTTCACCTTCGTCCGGTGGGCTGGCCGCCATGAACGAATCCAGTGGACGTCTCTCCGTCAGCCGCCGCGGCCTCCTGGCCGGTGCGACCGGCGTCGGCCTCGGTGGCGCCGTGTCCCTCTCGGGCCTCTCGGCCACCCCCGCCGCCGCCTCCCCGGTGCTGTGGCAGCGGCCGGGCCGCTCCGGCGCGCCGCGCGTGGCGGGCCTGCACCTCCAGTTCGGTTCGGACGCCTCGCGCGAGGTGGTGGTCTCCTGGCACACCACCAGCTCGGTCGGCAACCCCCGCGTGATGTACGGGACTTCGAACAACGGCTTCGGCCGGACGGTCCAGGCCGCGACCCGCACCTACCGGGACGCCGCCTCCGGCACCGAGGTCCGGGTGCACCACGCCCGGCTGACCGGCCTGCACGCCGACACGGACTACGTCTACGCCGCCGTCCACGACGGCGCCACCCCCGAGCTCGGCACCGTCCGCACCGCCCCGCGCGGCCGCTCCGCCTTCACCTTCACCAGCTTCGGCGACCAGGGCACCCCCACCCTGGGCAAGAAGACCGCCAACGGCTACGTGAACGACAACCTCGGCAGCCCCGCCGCCGGCGACACCACCGCCGGGGTCGAGCGGATCGCCCCGCTGTTCCACCTGCTCAACGGCGACCTCTGCTACGCGAACATCGCCACCGACCGGGTCCGCACCTGGTCCGACTGGTTCGAGAACAACAGCCGCTCGGCCCGCCACCGCCCCTGGATGCCGGCGGCCGGCAACCACGAGAACGAGAAGGGCAACGGCCCGATCGGCTTCGGCGCCTACCAGGCGTACTTCGAGCTGCCGGACGCCCGCTCCGACGCCGAGACGGCCGGCCTCTGGTACTCGTTCACGGCCGGCTCGGTGCGCGTGATCAGCCTCAACAACGACGACGTGGCCTACCAGGACGGCGGCAACAGCTACGTCCACGGCTACTCCGGCGGCGCCCAGCAGCGCTGGCTGGAAAGGGAGTTGATCGTGGCCAACGCCGACCCGGAGATCGACTGGATCGTGGTCTGCATGCACCAGGTGGTGATCTCCACCGCCGACAAGTTCAACGGCGCCGACCTCGGGATCCGCGAGTCCTGGGTGCCGCTGTTCGACAAGTACGGCGTGGACCTGGTGGTCTGCGGCCACGAGCACCACTACGAGCGCTCGCACCCGATCCGCGGCCAGCAGCCGACCGACACCCGCACGCCGATCCCGGTCTCCACCGACACCCGGACCATCGACACCACCAAGGGCACCGTCCACATGGTCATCGGCGGCGGCGGCACCTCCGCCCCGTCCAACCAGCTCTTCTTCGACCCGCCCAAGGCCCGGGTGATCACCGGCGTCGGCGCCGTCGACCCGGCCACCGGCAAGCGCCCGCCGGTGTACGTGATCGAGGACGCCCCCTGGTCCGCCTTCCGGGACGCCGACAACCCGTACGGCTTCGCGTCCTTCGACGTCGACCCGGGCGGCCACAACGGGCAGACCACCATCGGCGTCACCTACTACTCCGTCAGCGGCCCGTACGGGGACCTCGTCCCGGTCGACCGCTTCACCCTGACCCGCCCGCGCGGCACCCGCGGCGGCGGCCGGGGCCACTGACCCACCGCACCCGCCCCCGAGGCACGCCTCAGCGTCCCGGCAGGGAGCAGCTGACCCGCCAGCCCGCGGGCGTGCCCGGGCCGGCGGTCACCGAGCCCCCGTGGGCGGCGGCGCGGGCGGCGAGTCCGGCCAGGCCGGTGCCGCCGGCGCCGGGGCGGCGGCGCAGCAGCGGCCTGTGGGCGGGGCCGCCGCCGTCGGTGACGGTCAGCTCGACGGCGCCGTCCGGGCCGGGGGCTACCCGGACGGTGACCTCGGTGGCCTGCGGGGCGTGCCGGCGGATGTTGGTGAGGGCCTCCAGGACCACGGCGTACGCGGTCGCCTCGGCCTCGGCGGACAGCCGGCCGGCGGTGTCGGGTGCCAGGTCGGCGGTGGCCCGCAGGGCGCCGGTGGCTCCGGTGGCTCCGAAGCGGGCGACCAGCTCGGGGAGGTCGGTCAGGCCCAGCCGGCGGGTGGTCGCCACCGAGGAGCGCTCCCCCTGCCCCGGCCCGCCGCCCCCGCCGTCGGGCTCGCGCAGGGCGCCGACCATCTCGTCCATCGAGTCCAGCGCCCGCAGCCCGGCCTCCTCCAGTCGGCGCAGCAGCTCGGTGGTCTCCTCCGGTTCCTGGCCGGGGAGTTGGCCGGCCTGGGCCTCCAGCACGATGCCGGTGATCTCGTGCGCGACGAAGTCGTGCAGCCCCCGGGCCACCTCCAGGCGCTGCTCGCGCCGTGCCCGGGCGACGGCACGCTCCCGGCGGGCGTCCAGGACCCGCAGGTAGAGGGCCGCCGCCGCGACACCGAGCAGCGGCAGCAGCGAGAGCAGCACCCCGACCACCGGCCCGGCCGCGCCGCCCTGCGGCGTGCGCAGGGCGAACCGCAGCGGCAGCAGCACGGCCGCGAGCCCGACCAGGCCGCCGACCGGGCCGGCCCAGCGGTCGGGCAGTCGGCGGACGGCCCTGAAGAGCAGCCCGAGCAGGGCGAGCCACTCGAAGGGCAGCCAGAACGCGGGCAGCCGGTACGGCCCCGGGTAGACCACGTCGACCAGCAGCGAGACCGCGGCCACCACCGCGGCGGCCGGACCGAGGGTGATCCGCCCGGCCGGCCACGGCAGCAGCGCCGCCACCGCGGCGAGCACCGCCGTCAGGGCGAGCAGCGCGGCCGCTCCCCGGGCACCGGGCTGCGCCAGCAGGACGGGCGGCAGCAGGACGAGCGCGGAGACGGCGGCGAGCGGTCGGCGGATCCGGGCCGGCCGCGGCCGCACGGGGTCGGTGGCCTCGGAGCGGGCGAAGGGAGAGTCGGTGCGCACCCGGCCGAGCCTAAGGGCAGCTCTCCCGGGGGAGGCGGGCTCCTCCTCCGGAGGGAGCGGTCCGCCGCCAACTCCCCTCCGCAGCGGGAGGTCCGGCCGGTCGGGCGGGAGCAGGATCGGTGGCGCCGGAACAACGGCGCGGAACCAGCCGCGCCGGAACGCCCGCACCGAAGGGGAAACGAACCGCCATGAACCGCCGTCTTGCCACCACCGCCGTCTCGCTGCTCCTCCTGGCCGCGACGGCCGCCACCGCCGCACCGGCCGCCGTCGCCGCGACGACCCCCGCCGCACCGCCATCGACTGCGGAACCGGCCGCCGCCGCGAGCGACTTCGGGCCGGTCAGCGTGCGCGGCACCGGCAACACCGTCCTCACCGCCTCGTTCCACGGCTTCGAGGGCGACCCGGTGCAGATCTCGGTGGACGCCCGCGCCACCACCAACACCGACCCGCGCAGCACCGCGGGCCACTTCCACGTCCGCCACGTGCACACCGACGGCCGGCTGGTCGCCGACTTCGAGGGCGACATCACCTGCCTGGCCGTCGGCGGTCGGGAGGCGATCGCCACCGGGGTGGTCACCAAGGGCGAGGCTCCGTGGTTCCCGGGCCTGGAGCTGACCGGCCAGAAGGTCGCGCTCTCGATGGAGGACAACGGACGGCGCGGGGACCGGATGGGCTGGGTCTGGGGCGTGTTCGGCCAGCCGGTCTCGGACTGCCAGGGCACGGTACCGTTCATCCGCACGACCGGTGGCGACTTCTCCGTGCGCGGCTGACACCCGGCCGACCGGGCCTGCCAGGGCCTCTCGGATCCGACCGGGGCCGACGGGGGCCGCGCGCCACCGTCCGAGCACCCGCAGACCTGGAGGCACCGTTGTCCCTCGACCGCCCGACCGCCCCGTCACGCGCGGGAGCGGTGCTCAACGACCGCACAGGGGACGGCCGTTGAGCACCGCTCCCGACCGGCGACCGCCCGACTACGCCCGACTCGCGGCCGTCGGGCCGTACTTCGCACTGGACACCTCGCCGGACGGACGGCCGCCCGAGGGCTTCCGGCCGCTGGCCGAGCTGTACGGCACCGGGCCCGACGCGCCCTTGGCGGCGCGGCTGCCGGTGGTGGCACGGCGGCTCGGCACGGGCGAACCGCGGGTCGCCGCCTCGATCCTGCACCTGGGGCTGGCCGCCCGCTTCTGGTCGGTGGGGCTGGGCTCGGCCGTGCTGCTGGGTACGGTCCCGACGTTGGAGGACGCCTGGGTACGGATCCCGGACCAGGGCCCGCTCGACCTGTGGATCCCGCCGGAGCCCGCCCGGCCCGGCGACGGGCCGATCGGCGGACCGACCGAAGAACCGACCCCTGGGACGCTCGCCGACCGACTCCACGAGGCCGTTCTGCTCGGCCAGTTGGAGCCGCTGGCGGCGGCCGTCCGGGCCTTCGCCCCGCTCCCCCCGCGCCTGCTGCTGGGCAACGCCGCGTCCGCGCTGGCCGGGACACTGCGGGTGCTGGACGCCCACGCACCGGTCGCCGCACGGGCGTTGGCGGCGGAGCTGCTGGAACGTCCGCCGCTGGCCGGCGCGGGCACCCTGCGCACCGGGCCGCGCGGCACGGCGTTCCGGCGGAACAGCTGCTGCCTCTACTACCGGGTCGGACCGGGCGCCGGGCTCTGCGGGGACTGCTGCTTCAGCACGCCGCCCGGGCGCGGGAAGCGGAACGACTAATACCTTCACAAATGAAGGTCATACCGGACCCGGGGGCCGCACCGGTCAGCCCGCACCGGTCGGCACCGGTCAGCCGGCCCCCTCAGCCCCGCACCACCGTCCAGTTCGGTGAGTACCGCGTCGACGGCGGCGGCGACCTGCCGGGCGCACCGCCGGACGGCGGCGAGCCCGGGGGCGGCGGGCAGGGTGGCGCTGGACGCGCTGGTCATCGGGGGCTCCGGCGGCGGTGAGGGTTCCGGGACGGCGGTACGGCCCCCGGCTCAGCCGTCGTCCGCCAACTCCAGGTGGCGCCGGACCAGATGGTGCACACAGGCCACCGCGTGCGCCTCGGCGGCGGCCCGGGCGCCGGCCGCGTCGCCGGCCAGCACGGCGACCAGGATCTCCCGGTGCTGCTCGGCGAACCGCTCCTGGTCCGGCCCGTACGGGGCGGGCAGCCAGAGCAGCGGGCCGAGCTCGGCCTGCAGCCGGACGGCGAGCTGGGTGAGCCGCACCGACTGGGCGGCGACGGCGAGTTCGATGTGGAAGCGGGCGTCGGCCCGGCGCTGCTCGGCGGGCCCGGCGGCGTCCCGCAGGTCGTGCACCAGCCGGGTCAGCCTGGGGCCGAGGTCCGCCGGGGCGCGTTCGGCGGCGAGTCGGGCGGAGGTGCCGAAGACGGCCAGCTCCTCGTCGCCGAGGTCGCGCAGGTCGACGGTGGCGAGGTCGCGCAGCCGGGCGAGCTGGAGGTGCTGGGAGCCCTCGACGGGGGTGCGGACGAAGCTGCCGCCGTTGCGGCCGCGCCGGGTCTCGATCAGTCCGGCCTCGCGAAGCAGCGCGAGGGCCTCGCGGACGGTGCCGTTGGCGACGCCGAGTTGGTCGGCCAGGTCGTTCTCGCTGGGCAGTTGGTCCCCGTCGGCGACCAGCCCGAGGGCGATCGCCTCGGTGATCCGGCGGGCCACCGCGTCGGCGCGCCCGAGGTCGGCGAGCGGCGCGAGGACGGCGCTGAGCAGCGGGGTCGCACTGCCGATGATCGTCATGCCTGCCCCTCCTCGTTCACCGCCGCCGAGCCGCCACCAAGCCGCCGCCCGGTCGTCACCGGGCACGTCGCCCGGCTCGCCACCTGGTCACTGCCGAGTCGCCGCCGGTTCACCGTCCGACCGGATGTTTCCCGCAGGGTACCTCCCGGTCGAGCGCGCACTCTTGCCGCTAGAAACCCAATCTCGTATGTTTTCCCGCAACCTCGGCCCGCACAGCACCCCGCACCCCCGTAGCGCTCCCCACGCATCACGACACGTTCCCAGGAGCAGGTCATGACCGATGCCCGTGCCCGTGCCACCCTCCACTCCCCTGACCCGGACGCCGAACGGCTGGCCGCCCTCGGCTACACCTCCGAGTTCAAGCGCGACATGAGCCTCTGGGCGAACTTCTCGCTCGGCTTCACCTACCTCTCCCCCGTCGTCGGGGTGTACACACTCTTCGCCTCCTCGCTCCGGACCGCCGGGCCGCCGATGGTCTGGAGCTTCCTGATCGCGGGCCTCGGCCAGCTGCTGGTGGCCCTGGTGTTCAGCGAGGTGGTCGCCCAGTTCCCGGTGGCCGGCGGGGTGTACCCGTGGGCGCGCCGGCTCTGGGGCCGCACCTGGGGCTGGCTGACCGGCTGGGTCTACCTGCTGGCGCTGATGTCCACCATCGCGGCGGTCTCCTACGGCGCCGGCCCCTACGTGGCCGTCCTGCTGGGCGTCGAGCCGAGCACCGCGACGACCGTCTGGTGCGCGCTCGGCCTGCTGGCCCTCGCCACCGTGATCAACCTCAAGGGCACCCGGGTGCTGTCGGCTGCGGCGATGATCGGCTTCGCCGCCGAGCTGCTCGGCGCCCTGGCGGTCGGCGCCTGGCTGCTGCTGACCCACCGCTACCACGGCCTCGGCGTGGTCTTCGACCGCTTCGGCGCGGGCGGCGACGGCGACTACGCCGACGCCTTCCTGGCCGCCGGGCTGATCGCGGTCTTCCTCTTCTTCGGCTTCGAGGCCTGCGGCGACGTCGCCGAGGAGGTGCCCAACCCGGGTCGACAGATCCCCAAGTCGATGCGGCGCACCATCTACGTCGGCGGCGCGGCCGCGATCGGCGTCAGCCTGGCCCTGGTGATGTCGATCCGGGACATCGGGGCGGTGGTCTCCGGCGACGACACGGACCCGGTGGCCACGGTGCTGCACGAGGCCTTCGGCGCGGCCGGCGCCCGGGTGGTGATCGGCGTGGTGCTGATCTCCTTCCTGTCCTGCGTGCTGAGCCTCCAGGCGGCGGCGAGCCGACTCACGTACTCCTTCGCCCGGGACCGGATGATCGTGGGCAGCCGGCTGCTGGCCACGGTCTCGGACCGGCTGCGGGTGCCGCCGTACGCGCTGCTGCTCGCCGCGGCGCTGCCCGGCGTGATCATCGTGGGTGCCTCGGCGCTCTCCGAGGGCGCCCTCACGAAGATCATCTCCTTCTCCAGCATCGGCATCTACCTGGCCTTCCAGATGGTGGTGCTGGCCGCCCTGCGGGCCCGGCTGCGCGGCTGGCGCCCGAGCGGGGACTTCCGGCTCGGCCGCTGGGGCCTGGCGGTGAACGTCGGCGCGCTGGTCTACGGCGTCGCCGCGATCGTCAACATCTGCTGGGGCCGCACCCCCGACGCCGCCTGGTACGACAACTACCTGGTACTGCTCTCGGCGGTGGTGGTGCTCGCGGCCGGCGGCCTCTACCTGCTGCTGGCCCGCCCGCACCTGCGTGGCGACGCCCCCTCGGGCGACGCCACGGCCGCGGACGGCGCGACGGCCACCGCCGGAGCGACCGGGGGCCGGACGTGACCGGGCTCCCGCTGGACGGCGTCCTGGTCGCCGACTTCGGCCGGGTCCTCGCCGCGCCGTACCTGACCATGCTGCTGGCCGACCTCGGCGCCGACGTGATCAAGGTCGAGCAGCCCGGCACCGGCGACGACACCCGCGCGTGGGGCCCGCCGCACGCCCAGGGCGAGGCCACCTACTTCCTCTCCGTCAACCGCAACAAGCGCTCCCTCGCCCTCGACCTGCGCGACCCGGCCGACCACGCCCGCGCCGTCGAACTCGTCCGCCGCGCCGACGTGCTGGTGGAGAACTTCCGCCCCGGCACGATGGCCCGCCACGGCCTCGGCCCGGACCGCGCCCAGGCCCTCAACCCGCGCCTGGTCTACTGCTCGATCACCGGCTTCGGTTCCGGCAGGGGCGCCGAACTGCCCGGCTACGACCTGCTGGTGCAGGCGGTCGGCGGCCTGATGTCGGTGACCGGGCCGGCCCCCGGCGAGCCGGTGAAGACCGGCGTCGCGATGGTGGACGTGCTGACCGGGCTGCACGCGGCGGTCGGCGTGCTGGCCGCGCTGCGCGAGCGCGAGAGCACCGGCCGGGGCCAGCTGGTGGAGCTGAACCTGCTCTCCACGCTGCTCTCCGGCCTGGTCAACCAGTCCGCCGGCTACACGCTGGCCGGCGCCGTGCCGGGCATCCTCGGCAACCGCCACCCGTCCATCGCCCCGTACGAGGTGTTCACCGCCGCCGACCGCCCGCTGGTCGTCGCGGTCGGCAACGACCGGCAGTTCGCCGCGCTCTGCCAGGGCGTGGGCGCCCCCGAACTGGCCGACGACCCGAGCTTCGCCACCAACTCCGACCGGGTCGCGCACGTGACCGCGCTGGCCCGCGAGCTCACCGCCAGGCTCGAACGCCGCACCGCCGCCGAGTGGTTCGCCGTGCTCACCCCGCTCGGCGTGCCCTGCGGCCCGGTCAACGACCTGGCCGAGGCCTTCGACCTCGCCGACTCACTCGGCCTGCACCCCCGGGCGCCGCTGCCCGGCCCGGACGGACGGCCGCTGGACCTGGTCGCCAACCCGATCGGCCTCTCCCGCACCCCGCCCCGCTACCAGCTGCCCCCGCCCCGGCTCGGCGAGCACACCGCCGAGCTGGCCGCCTGGCTGGACGCCCCGTACGACGCGCCCGCGCACGACGGGCCCACGCACGACAAGGACCACCCATGAGCACCCCGCACAGCACCGGCACCGCCCTGGCCGACCCGCTCGACCTGATCGACTTCGCTACCCTGCTCACCGACGAGGAGCGCGAGATCCACACGCTGGTGGTCGGCCAGGCGCTCACCGGGCAGGCCGCCTACCGGTAGAACCCGCCCCAACCGGGCACCCGTTCGGCCGCCCGGTCGACGGAACCCGTCCGGGCACGTGCCGAGGCCCGCGTCCGGCTTGTCCAGAGCCGGGCGCGGGCCTCCGATCCCCACCTTCGGTGCCGATGCCCGTGGCACCGGGTGAAGCTCCTCCGAGGGGCGCGGTCAGACCGCGACCGCCTCCTCCATCTCCTCCTCGGCCTCCTGCGGCGTCTCCACCGGACGGCGCCCTCGGCCCTCGTACATCGCCGCGGCCACCACGGCCGCCCCGCCGAGCAGCAGCCAGACCAGCAGGGTCACGACGTTCCCGCCGAGGCCCGCGCCGCCGTCGAAGTACAGGACGCTGCGCGCGCCCTCCAGGAAGCCGGCGCCCGTCCAGAAGCCGTGCAGGCCGCCGAAGAACCCGTTCTGCAGCTCGGGCCGGTAGATGCCGCCGGAGGAGGTGAAGTTCAGCATCACGAAGAGCACCATGATGACCAGCGTGGTCCACTTCCGCAGGAAGCTGTGCAGACCGATGCCGATCAGCACGATGCCCGCCGAGTAGAGCCAGCCCAGCGCCCAGACCGCCGCGAGGTCGTGGTCGACCACGTGGAAGACCGGCCCGGCGGTGACGATCCCGATCACACTGACCGCCAGCGAGACCGCCAACCCGACCAGCGCCCGGACCTTCATGCTCAGCCCGGCGCCGGCGGCACCGATCACCGCGACGCTGGCGTAGGAGCCTATGCTCAGCGCGACCAGCAGGAAGAACAGGCCCTGTCCGGTCGGGTCGCCCTCGGCCGGGGTGGTCAGGTCGGTGACGTGCAGCGGTACGCCCTGCCGGTCGGTGACGTTGGTGAACACCGCCGTGGCGGCCACCACCGAGGTCTCCGAGTTCCCCTTGGCGACGATCAGTTCGGGGTTCCTGGCGTCCGGTACGAAGGCGCCCACCAGGTCCCGGTCGCGCAGCTGCTGCTCGGCGGCGGCCCGGTCGGCCACGGTGCGGACGTCGAGCGCATCCCCGGCCTTGCCCTGGATCGCCTGCGCCAGGCCCTGCGCCTGCTGGGTGGTGCCGACCACGGCCACCTTGAGGTGGTGCGGCTCGGGCTGGTGGAAGGCGCCCAGGTAGGCGAGTGCCATGCCCAGGCACATCAGCAGCGGGGTGATCAGGTGGATGGCCAGGTGCTTGAGCGAGTGCCCCAGGGTGGGCGCTGCGGCGGGGTTCCGGGGTGTGCTCATGGCGTTCGTACCGTCCTCCGGTGGTGTCTCTCGATGGCAGAAGGTGGCAAATGCAACCAATATGGGTGGTGAATGCAACCAACTATCGATGTAGCTTACAACCATCCGGCGATGATCGGAAGCCGGGCCCCGCACGCCGACCGACGCGGCCCGGCTCCCTCATCCGCACTCAGCCCAGGTCGAACACCCCGTACGAGAACCCGTCCGCCCGCAGCTCGCCGTCCGCGAGTCGCACGCCCTGGACGTCCAGCGGCCGGAGGCCCCCCGGCCGACCCGACGGGTCCGAGAGGCCCGACAGGCGCACGGAAGCCGGCTCCCGGCGCGGGTTGACCGCCACCAGGTACCGCCCGGCCCGGGTGTACACCAGCGGGTAGCCGGCGTGCCGGACCTCCACCCCGCCGGCCGAGCCCAGCCCCGGGTGCGCCCGGCGCAGCGCGATCAGCCGCCGGACGGTGTGCAGCAGCGAGGTCGGATCGGCGCGCTGGGAGAGCACGTCCGGGCGGTGCGGGTCCGGGTCCACCGGCAGGTACAGCCGCTCGGGCGGGGCACTGGAGAAGCCGGCGGTGGGGCCGGGCATCCACTGCATCGGGGTGCGTGAGCCGGCCCGGTTGAACCGCGGTCCGAGCACGCTGCCCTCGGTGTCGGGAAGGCCCGGCAGGTAGCGCATGCCGATCTCGTCGCCGTAGTAGACGGCCGGGAGGGTGGGCCAGGTGAGCAGGAACGCGAAGGCGGGAGCGAGTTGCTCCGCGGTGCGCGGGCCGGTGGCCAGGCGGGAGAAGTCGTGGTTGGCGGTGGGCAGCACCACGTGCCCGCTGCCCTCGGTGAGTTCGGCGGCGCAGCGCCAGGCGTCCAGGAAGGGCTGCGGGGTGCCCCGGCCCTCGGCCTCGAAGTAGCAGGCCTCCTGGTGCCAGAACTCCTCGACCGTCCCGCCGTTGTTGTTCCAGAGCGATCGCAGGGGCAGGCCGTCGTCCTCCCCGCCGAAGTGCAGGAAGAAGTCGGCGTGGAAGCCGGCCGCGACGGCGGCGGCCGGGTCGCCCCACTCGGCGAGCAGGACGGCCTCGGGGTGGGCGCGGTCCAGCCAGTCCCGCAGCTCGGTCCAGAGCTTGGCGGTCTCGGCCTTGCCCGGGTCGTCCTTGACCAGCGAGTAGGCCATGTCCACCCGGAAGCCGGACACCCCGAGACCGAGCCAGTGCGCCATGATCGCGCGCAGCGCCGCCCGGTTGGCGCGCGGGCCGTCCGCGTCCACCGCCTGGCGCCAGGGCTCCTCCGAACTGCTGCGCGCGTAGCCGAAGTTGAGCGCGGGCTGGAAGTCGAAGAAGTTCGGCCGGTACCAGCCGGGCCGGCTGCCGGGCGAGGCGACGAAGCCGTCCACCGGGCGGTCGGACCAGATGTACCGGTGGTCGGACGGGTCCCCGGCGGAGGCCAGGAACCAGGGGTGGCGGTCGGAGGTGTGCCCGGCCACCAGGTCCAGCAGGACCCGGATGCCCCTGCGGCGGGCGGCCTCGACCAGGGCCGTCAGGTCCTCGGCGCTGCCGTAGCGCGGGGCGGGGGCGAGGTAGTCGGTGACGTCGTACCCGGCGTCGCGGAACGGCGAGGCGAAGCAGGGGTTGAGCCAGACGGTGTCGACGCCGAGCCAGGCGAGGTGGTCCAGGTGCTCGGCGATGCCGGCGAAGTCGCCGATGCCGTCGCCGTCGGAGTCGGCGAAGCTCTGCGGGTAGATCTGGTACAGCACGGCGTCGGCGAGCCAGTCGGGGCCGGGGCGGGTCGAGGTCATGGGCGGTTCCTCCTACCGGGGTCCGGGGGGCCGGGGCCTGGCCGGGCGGGGCTGAGCCGGGACGGGCTCGGCCGGGGCCGAGCCGGGGCGCCCCCGATTCTCGTCCAATCCCGGCCGTCCCGACAGCCCGCCTCGCCCCGCCGCCGCCTGCGCCTCGGGGCCCCCACCGCGGCGAGGCCCGCACCGGGCCGCCGCGAGCCCGCCCCCCTACGAGAACGCCCCCGCGCAGGCCGCCGTGAACACCCGGGCCCGCCGGGTGATCTCGGCCCAGTCCCCCGCCGCGACCACGTCCGGCGGCACCACGTCCGTCCCGGCGCAGACCGCGAGCGCGCCGTGCGCCAGGAACTCGGCGGCGTTGCCCGCGTTCACCCCGCCGGAGGCCACCAGCGGCACGTCGGGGTACGGGCCGCGCAGGTCCCTGAAGTAGCCGGGGCCGAACGACCGGGCCGGGAAGATCTTCACGGCGGCGGCGCCGAGGTCCACCGCGTGCGCCACCTCGGTCGGGGTGAGCGCCCCGAGCACCACCGGCACCCCGGCGGCGGCCGCCGCCTCGGCCACCTCGGGGCGGCAGCCCGGGGTGACCAGGAAGGACGCCCCGGCCTCGACCCCGCGCCGGGCCTGCTCGGCGGTCAGCACCGTCCCGACGCCGACCCGCCGGCCCGCCCTCGACGCCCTGAGCAGATGCTCCGTCACATCCGGCGTGGTGTAGGTGAATTCGGTCAGGGTGATGCCGCCCTCAGCGAGGGCGTCGCAGAGCGCGGCGGCGTCCGGGATCCGGGGCGCGCGGACCACCGCGATCACGGGTTCGGCGCGCAGCAGCTCGCGCAGCGGCTCACGCGGCGGCTCGCTCGACGGCTCACCCGGCGGCTCGCTCGGCGGCTTGCTCGACGGCTTGCTCGACGGCTCACGCAGCGGCGAGGGATCGGTCGGGGCGGAGAGCTCGGTCATATGGCCAGGGTTCCTCGGTCGGTTCGACGCAGGGCGCGCCCCGGCCGGGCGCCGGTGGTGCGACCCTGCCGGACGACGGCGGTGCCGTTGACGTACACGTACTCGATGCCCTCGGCCGGCAGCCGGGGGTGCTCGAAGGTGGCGGCGTCCCGGACCTTCCCGGGGTCGAGGAGCACCAGGTCGGCGTGGTGGCCGGGGGCGATCCGGCCGCGCCGGTCCAGCCCCAGCCGGGCGGCGGGGCGCCCGGTCATCCGGGCGATCGCCTCCTCCACCGTCAGTACGCCCAACTCCCGGCTGTAGTGGCCGAGGTAGCGCGGGAAGGTGCCCCAGGCGCGCGGGTGCGGCCGGGCGCCGACCAGCAGCCCGTCGCTGCCGACGGTGTGCGCACGGTGGCGCATGATCGCCCGGACGTTCTCCTCGTGCCCGACGTGCTGGAGGATCGTGGTGGCCAGCTCGTCCCGGCGCAGCAGGTCCAGGAACACCTCGGTGCCGGTCCGCTGCTCCTCCTCGGCCAGTTCGGCGACGGTGCGGCCGACCGCCCCGGCGAGCGAGGCCGCGCGCACACCGGAGATCTGGATCGTCGTCCAGTCGGTGACCACCCCGTGGCAGCCGTCGCTGCCCTTCTCCTCCACCTCGTACCGGATCTTCGCGCACTGCGCCGGGTCGGTGAGCCGCTCCAGCGTCGCGGCCGGGCCGCCCTCGGTGGCCCAACTCGGCAGCAGCGCGGCCAGGGTGGTGGATCCGGGCAGGTAGGGGTAGCTGTCCAGGGTGAGGTCGACTCCGTCGGCGAGCGCCCGGTCGAGGAGCTCCAGCAGTTCGCCGGCCCGGCCCCGGTTGAGCCCGAAGTTCATCGTGGCGTGGGTCAGGTGCAGCGCGCACCCGCTCTGCCGGGCGATCTCCACCATCTCCGCGTAGCCCTCCAACGCCCCCGCACCGTACGAGCGTTGGTGCGGCGCGTGGAAGCCGCCGTAGGCCGCGACGACGGTGCACAGCTCGACCAGCTCGGCGGTGTCCGCGTACATCCCGGGGGTGTAGCTGAGCCCGCTGGACATGCCGACCGCGCCGTCCAGCAGGCTCTTCGCCAACACCTGCCGCATCCGGTCGAGTTCGCCGGAGGTGGGCGGTCGGTTGGCCCAGCCCATGGCGAGCATCCGCAGGGTGCCGTGCGGGACGAGGTAGCAGGCGTTGACGGCGACACCGGTGCGGTCGATCCGGTCCAGGTAGCCGGCGACGTCCCGCCAGTCCCAGTCGAATCCGTCCGGATCGCCGTTCCAGCCCGCGAGTTGGCGGCGCAGCGCGGGCAGCGTGGTGTCGTCCGCCGGGGCGTAGGACAGGCCGTCCTGGCCGAGCACCTCGCAGGTGACGCCCTGGGTGACCTTGGCCGGATGCTCCGGTTCGAGCAGCAGGGCGAGGTCGGAGTGGGCGTGCATGTCGATGAAGCCGGGGGCCAGCACCAGCCCGTCGGCGTCCACCGCCTCGGGGGCGTCGAGGCCCTCGCCGATCTCGGTGATCAGGCCGTCCGCGATCCGGACGTCCGCCCGGTAGCGGTCCGCGCCGGTGCCGTCCACGACGGTGGCACCGCGGAAGACCGTCGCTCCCCTGCCGCGCCCCGCGTCCGGGCGGGCCGTTCTCTCCCCGGGCATCAGAAGAACGTCCTGACCAGGCCGGTGACCTTCGGCTCGGCCGCGTCCGCGGAGTCCAGCACCGGGATCGCCGTCCACTTGTCGAAGGCCGTGCACGGGTGGGAGACGCCCAGCCGCAGCACCGCGCCGATCGGCGCGAGGTCGCCCGCGTCGCGGAGGAAGGCGTGCTGGTCGTTGAGCGCGGTGATCCGGGCCGTCGTGCCGGTCAACTCGGCTCCGCCGCGTACCCGTTGCGGCTCGGGCAGGCCCTCGTCGAAGGGCAGGTCGCGCTTGCCGGCGTCCAGCAGCGCGAGCTGCGGCTCGGGCCGGGAGACCACCCGGGCCCAGCCGTGCAGCGCGCCATGGAACGGCGTCCGCCCGCCGTGCCGGGCCAGCGGGGAGATGCCCCGGTAGAAGCCGTCGTCGTGGGCGATGTACGCGCCCGAGCGCAGCACCACGAAGGCCTCCGGCAGCTTCGCCAGCTCCTCGGCCACCAGGTCGAAGTAGGCGCTGCCGCCGGCCGAGACCATCGGCCGGGTGTCCTGCGGGTAGGCGTCCGCCAGTCGGCCGTACAGCTCGCCGAGGTCCCGCAGGTAGCCGCGGACGGTGGCCAGCGCCTCGGCCGAGGCGTCGTGCGCGAGCGCGCCCTCGTACCCCCCGACGCCCGCCAGGCGCAGGGTGGGGGCGCGCAGCACGGCGGCGGCGACCTCGGCGGCGGCGTCCACGCCGCGGGCACCGGTCCGCCCGCCCGGACCGCCCAGCTCGACCAGCACCTCGACCGGCCGCTCGGCGCCGGCGGCGCGCAGCGCCTCGTCCATCAGCCGCACGCTCTCGGCGGAGTCGACCCAGGAGAGGAAGGCGAAGTCCGGGTCGGCGGCGAGTTCGTCGGCGAGCCAGGCCAGTCCGGCGGGTTCGAGCAGGGTGTTGGCGAGCAGGATGCGCTGCACCCCGAAGGCCCGGGCGATCCGCACCTGGGGCAGGTTGGCGAGGGTGATGCCGTGGCTGCCGGCGTCGAGCTGGGCCTGCCAGAGCGCGGGCGCCATGGTGGTCTTGCCGTGCGGGGCGAGCGCGACGCCCGCGTCGGCGCACCAGTCGGCCATGGTGCGGACGTTGTGGTCGAGGGCGGAGCCGTCGAGGGTGAGCAGCGGGGTGCCGAGCGTGGAGAGGGTGGGGCCGGTGGCGAGCCACTCCCGCGTGGTGCGGCCCCACGACTGCGGCGGAGCGGCTTTGAACCGCCAGTCGAGCGGCTCGTCGGCCAGGGCGGCCACCGCCCCGCGGGCGATGCCCGGCCCGGTGCCGTTGCTTGCGAAGGTCTGCTCCACCGTCTTCCTCCATCCGCACAAGTTGCAGCATGTGCAACGAGGGTTGCACATGCTGGCAACACGGTTCTAGCATCGGCGCCGGATCACGGTCAACGGACCTGACTCCCGGTCAACGGGGTCGACTCACGTCCGGCGCTCACCGACGACGCGGCGCCGACGTGCAACGAGTCGGCCCGGTGAGCCCGCTCTCGACGGAACGGCCGCAGACGAGGAGCCCCACACATGCCGCGACAGGACACCCAGGGCCCGACCCGCCCCGGTCCTCCCCCGACGGCCGTGTGTGTGGGCGAGTCGATGGCCGTCCTGCTGCCGGACCGCCCGGGCCCACTGGAGTCGGTGGAGAGCTTCCGGCTGTCCGTCGGCGGCGCGGAGTCCAACGTGGCGGGCGCGCTGGCCGCGCACGGCGTGCCGACCGCCTGGATCAGCCGGGTCGGCGACGACGGCTTCGGCCGCCGGCTGCTCGCCGAGGTCGCCGCCCGAGGCGTGGACGTCTCGGCGGTCGCCGTCGACCCGCACCGCCCGACCGGCCTCTACCTCAAGGAGGTCGGTGGCACCACCGGCGACCGCCACGACCTCGGGCCCGGCCGCAGCCGGCTGCACTACCACCGGCGGGGCTCCGCGGCCGCCGCGCTCTCCCCGGACCTGCTCGCCGACCCCGCCGCCGCCGCGCTGCTGGTCGGCGCCCGACTGCTGCACCTGTCCGGCATCACCGCCGCCCTCTCCGACGGCTGCCTGGCCCTGCTGCGCGGCCTGCTCGCCGAGCGCCGCCCGAACCGGACGGTCAGCTTCGACCTCAACTGGCGTCCCTCGCTCTGGCGCGAGCGCGACCCGGCCGTGCTGCCACCGCTGCTGAACGCCGCCGACCTGCTGCTGCTCGGGGCGGACGAGGCCGAGGCCGCCTTCGGCACGGGCGACCCGGCCGCCCTGCGCCGCCGCTTCCCCGGCCCGGCCACCGTCGTGGTCAAGGAGGCCGCCCGGCAGGTGACCGTCCTGGACCGGGACGGTACGGCGGTCACCGAGCCGGCCCTCGCGGTCGAGGTGGTCGAGGCCACCGGCGCGGGCGACGCCTTCGCGGCCGGCTACCTGGCCGGCACCGTCCGGGGCCTGGACCAGCGGCGCCGGCTGCGGCTCGGCCACCTGAGCGCCGCCTGCGCCCTGACCGCCCACGGCGACCAGGCCGAGTTGCCGGACGCCGCCGTGGTGACGGCGCTGCTCGACGCCACCCCCGCCCAGTGGGCCGCCACCCGGGTCACCGCGGCGGGCATCACCGGCCCGGCCCTGCCCGCCGGCCACCGGCGCCAGACCGACCGGGCGCCGTCCACCGACCGGACCCGGGCACAATGAGCAGGAACCCCAGCCCTCGAAGCGGAGCACGATGAGCCAGACCGTCACCCGCGCGCTGCGCATCCTCGCCGAGCTCGGCGAGGGCGAGCGCTCCCTCGACCAGCTCGCCGAGGTGCTCGGCGTCCACAAGACGACCGTGCTCCGACTGCTGCAGAGCCTCGAAGAGGAACGATTCGTCTATCGCGACGTGGCCTACCGCTACCACCTGGGCGCCGGCCTCTTCGCACTCTCCGGCCTGGCCCTGGAGCAGCGCGGCGTGCGCCGGATCGCCGCCCCGCACCTGGCCGAGCTGAACGCCGCCACCGGCCAGACCGTGCACCTGGCCGCGTACGAGGGCGGCGAGGTGGTCTACATCGACAAGTTCGACTCCCGCCACCCGGTCAGGATGTACTCCCGGATCGGCCTGCGCGCCGCCCTGCACAGCGCCGCCGTCTCCAAGGTGCTGCTGGCCGACCTGCCGCTGCCCGAGCGGCGCCGGGTGGTGGCCGGGATCGACTTCACCCCGCACACCGAGCGCACCCTGACCACGCCCGAGGCGCTGCTCGCCGAGCTGGAGAAGGTCGCCGCCCAGGGCTGGGCGCAGGACCACGCCGAGCACGAGGCCTTCATCAACTGCGTGGCCGCGCCCGTCCGGGACGCCAGCGGACGGGTGGTCGCCGCCGCCTCGATCTCCGTCCCGGACATGGTCCTGCCGTACGAGCAGGTGCTGGACCTGCTCCCCCAGCTGCTCGCCACCACCCGCGCCGTCTCGGCCGACTGCGGCCGCCCCGACCACAACTGACGAACCGTCAAGCACAGCAAAGGAACCCGATGTCCTCCGAGCACCCGCAGACCGACGAGCACTCCCGGACCGACAGGAAGGTCGAGATCCGCACCGACGGCGCCCCCGCCCCCGCCTGGATGTTCTCCCAGGGCGTCCGCAAGGGCCCGATCCTCCAGGTCTCCGGCCAGGGCCCGCAGGACCCGGCCACCGGTGAGTACCTCCACCACGGCGACGTGAAGGCGCAGACCCGCCGCACGCTGGAGAACGTCAAGGCCATCGTCGAGGCCGGCGGCGCCACCATCGAGGACGTGGTGATGTTCCGCGTGTACCTCACCAAGCGGGCCGACTTCCCGCTGATGAACGAGGTCTACGCCGAGTTCATCGACGAGAACATCAAGCCCGGCGGCGTGAAGCCGTGCCGCACCACCGTCTTCGTCGAGCTTCCGCAGGAGCCGATGCTGGTCGAGATCGACGCCCAGGCCGTGGTCGGCTGACCGCCCCCGCCCCCGAAGGGCCCGGACGCCTGCCGCGCGTCCGGGCCCTTCGGCCTGTCCGGCCGCCACGCCCCCGACCACCCGCCCACCACACCCCGATCGCCCGCTTGCCACACCTCCAGTCGGACATTAGGTTAGGCTCACCTAACTAACTGGAGGTCCGCCCATGAGCCTGCCCACCGGCGACACCGAGGCCCCCGAGCCCACCACCGCCGAACGGATCCACAGCCTGCTCAGCACGACCTCCTCGCTCACCGTCCGAGCCCTGGGCGAGCACCACCACCTGGACACCCCGGTCTCCGTCCACGGTTCCCGGCTGCGGCTGCGCACCGCCCTGGACGACCCGCTCACCGCGGCCGCCGCCGGCGCCACCGACGGCCTCGCCGTCGTCCTCGACGTCACCGACGTCTCCCCCGTCGCCGTCCGCGACCGGGTCCGTGCCCGCCTGACCCTGGCCGGCCGACTGCACCTGGCCCACCTCGCCGACGACGGCCTCAGCGTCCACCTGCGGGTGGACGTCGCCCACGCCGTCCTCGCCACCCCGTACGGCACCGGCGCGGTCACCGCCGCCGACCTCGCCGTCGCCGTCCCCGACCCGATGGCCCGGCACGAGGCCGCGATGCTCACCCACTTCGCCGACGACCACGCCGAGGCGCTCGACGTCCTCACCCGCCTGCTCGACCCGGCCGTACTGGTCCACGGCCCGGAGGTCCGCCCGCTCGCCCTGGACCGCCACGGCCTGGTGCTGCGCCTGGACCACCCGTACGGTCACCGCGACGTCCGCCTGGTCTTCTCCGAACCCGCCCGGGACACCGAGGAGTTCGGCCACCGGATGCACGAGCTGCTGGCCGCCGCCCAGTACGGCCTGCCGGTCCACCGGCACTGACCCCCCGTCCCGTCACCGCTCGACCGCGTCCTCCAGCACCACCCGCCCGATCCGCACGTACAGTTCCGGCCGCCACCGGCGCACCGCGAGCGCCAGCGCCACCCCGCCCGCGAACACCCCGATCACCAGGTACGGGATCAGCCGGAACAGCAGCGTGTGCGCCGCCGCCCCGGCCGCGGCGTCCTTGTTGAGCACCAGCAGCACCACCACCCCGGCCATCGCCACCCCGCCCACCAGCGGCGCGACCAGCGTCCGGAACCAGTGGGCGGTCTCCGGGTGCCGCCCCCGCACGTGGAAGTACCCGACCACGGCGAAGGAGCAGAGCGTCTGCACGACCAGGATCGCCATCGTCCCGAGCAGCGCCAGCAGCGTGTACAGGTGCGCGTACGGGTCCATCCCGGCCGCCAGGAACCCCGCCACCAGCCCCACCGCGATCACCGACTGCACCACCGAGGCGACGTGCGGCGAGCCGTGCCGCGGATGGGTGCGGCCGAGCCCCCGGTGCAGCAGCCCCTCCCGCCCAATCGCGTACAGGTAGCGGGCCGCGCACTGGTGGAAGGCCATCGCGCAGGCGAACGAGCCGGTGACGACCAGCCATTGGAACACCTTCACCGCCCAGGCCCCCAGGTGCGCGCCGAGCGGGTCGAAGAACAGGCTGTTGCCGTCCTTGCCCGGCACCGCGCCGTTCGCCACCGCGATCGCCCGCTCGACCCCGTTGCCGGACACGATCATCCAGGACACGAAGACGTAGAGCAGCCCGACCCCGATCACCGACACCAGCGTCGCCCGCGGCACCACCCGCTTCGGGTCGCGGGACTCCTCGCCGTACATCGCGGTGGACTCGAACCCCACCCAGGACCAGAACGCGAAGAACAGGCCGAGCCCCGCCGCGGCCGCCGAACTCCCCACCCCCCTCAGCGCGTTCAGCGGGTTCACGGCCGCGAGCACGATCCCGTCCGGGCCGCCGCCGGAGAACAGCACGGCGAACGAGACCGCACTCAGCACCCCGATCTCCAGCACCAGCGCGACCCCGAGCACCTTGGCCGTCAGGTGCAGGTCGAACCAGGCCATCACCCCGATCACCGCCGCCCCGGACAGCGCGTACCAGCCCCAGCCCAGCTCCACCCCCAGCTGCGAACGGACCAGCCCGCGCAGCGAGTACGCGAAGAAGCCGAGGGCCGAGGCCTCGGTGACGACGTACGCGAGCACCGCGAGCAGCCCCGAGGCCATCCCGACCACCCGGCCCAGCCCGTGCGAGACGTAGCCGTAGAACGCGCCGGCCGCGGTGATGTGCCGGGCCATCGCCACGTAGCCGACCGAGAACACCGTCAGCACCACGGTCGCCACGACGTACGCGGCGGGCGCGCCGACGCCGTTGCCCTGCCCGACGATGATCGGCAGGTTGCCGGTCATCGCGGTGATCGGGGCGGCGGTGGCGAGCGCCATGAACACCACGCCGACCAGGCCGACCGAATCGGCCTTCAGCCGGTCGACCCCGTCCTCCCCGGGTCGCTCCCGGCCGGCCGTCCTCCCCGCCACGCCCCCACTCCGGACCGCCATCCGCCCTCCTCGCCTCCGGACCCGCCCGCCCGGCCGGACCGACCGGGCGCTGACCGTCCGCCAGCATGACGTGCCGCGGCCACCCGGCGATGCTCCCGAACCCCTCCGTGACACCGGAGTTGACGCCGCGTTCGACCCGTCCGAACGAACCCGGGAACAGCCGGGCGGCGCGGAAACGGCAGTGGCCGGCCCGGCCGCACGAGGAGTCCTCGTACGGCCGGGCCGGCCTGGGCGTGTCCCGCGCCCATGTCCGCCGTGCGGCGATCACCCGGTCGAGCGGTCACCCGACATGACCATCCCGGAGGATCGTTTCGCCCCGCAGCGACGGTGGTTCCGGAAACCCTCGGAGTTCAGCCGTGGGTCAGAGCGCGACGCCGTGCGCGCGCAGGTAGGCGACCGGGTTGATGTCCGAGCCGTACTCCGAGCCGTTGCGGATCTCGAAGTGCAGGTGCGGGCCGGTCACGTTGCCGGTGGCGCCGGAGAGGCCGATCTGCTGGCCGACGGTGACGGCCTGACCGATCCTCACACCGATCGAGGAGAGGTGCGCGTACTCGGCGTAGTGGCCGTCGGCGAGCTTGATCTCGACCTCGTTGCCGTAGGCGCCGCCGTTGCCGGCCTTGACCACGACACCGTTGGCGATGGCGCGCAGCGGGGTGCCGGTGGAGGCGACGAAGTCCTGGCCGGTGTGGTGGCCGGAGGCCCACATCGAGCCGGCCACGCCGTAGGCGGTGCCGAGCCTCGGGTTGGCCAGCGGGGCGACGAAGCCGGAGGTGGCGGCGGCGACCGGAGTGGCGGTCACGGCCTGGGCCGGGGTGGCGACCTGCAGCTGGGTCTGCAGCTGCGCGGACGGCTTGGCGACCTCGGTCCGCACCTGAACCTGGTCCTGCGCCTTGGCGGCCTGGGTCGCGGGAGCGGCCGGGGCGGCCGGGGCGGCGGGCTTCGCCGGAGCGGAGTCGGCCGACGGCGCGACGGCGTGGCCCGGCAGCGCGAGCTGCTGGCCGGCGAAGATCAGGTTCGGGTTGGCACCGACGACCGAGCGGTTCCGCTCGTACAGCGCGTGCCAGCCGCCCTCGACGTTCTTGACCTCGGCGATCTTGGACAGGGTGTCACCGCTGACGACGCGGTAGCTCTCCTGCGCGGCCCGGGCGGCCGGAGCGGTGGCCGGAGCAGCGGCCGGAGCGGCCGACTCGGCGCCGGCGGAGGCGGCGGCCTGCGCGACCGGCGCGGCCGGAGCGGTGTGGGCCTGGGCACTCATCGCGGTGACGAGCGGGAGGGCGAAGGAGACACCGGTGACGGCGGTGGCGATGCCGATGCGGGCGGCGCGGGGCAGGGCGATACGACGAGCCTGAGCAGGCATGGAAGTTTCCTCTCCGACGCCTGCGAGGTGAGCTGTCGGGTTCGGGCTGGAGTTGCCCGGCCGCATGCGCGGCTTCACCCCTAGCCGGTCCTGGACGCCCGCGCCCTGAGGCGCGAACTCCGGTCCGGCGACTTACCTGTGGGTCCCCCGCTCCTGCCGTACAGAGTTCGTTTCGAACCACCGGGCAGCGGCAGGACTCGGCGTTCCACCCGGCGGATCCGTCCGGACTGGCCGGGCGGTCGCTGAACTAAAACCCATCCGTTCGGGTGAAGCAATGTCGATCTTTGAAAGCGCAACCATTCCCCCTCCCCCGGTGACCCTCCGCAGGCCGGAGCCCACGATCCGTACACAATCCATTCACCCCCCGCCACTGATCCACGACCCTGCGCCGAGATCCGCGACGCTGCGCAGCCGCCTACTCACACCCCGCCCACCGTCAACACACCCACCGGTGACCCTTGTCACGTGCGCCCCGGCAGCGCAGGATTCGCCCGTGGCCACCTCAGAGGCCGGCACCCTGCGCCTGAGCACCGCGCAGGGCCGCTGGGTACTACTGGCGACGGTGCTCGGCTCCAGCATGGCGATGCTCGACGGCACCGTGGTGAACGTCGCCCTGCCCCGGATCGGCGCCGACCTCGGCGCCTCCCTCGCGTCCCTGCAATGGACCCTGAACGCCTATCTGCTCACCCTGGCGGGCCTGATCCTGCTCGGCGGCGCACTGGGCGACCGCTACGGGCGGCGCAAGGTCTTCCTGATCGGCGTGGTCTGGTTCGCCATCGCCTCCGCCGCCTGCGCCGCCGCACCGAACATCCACGTGCTGATCGCCGCCCGCGCCGTCCAGGGCATCGGCGGAGCACTGCTCACCCCCGGCTCGCTCGCCATGCTCCAGGCCGTCTTCCACCCTGACGACCGCTCGGCGGCGGTCGGCCTCTGGTCCGGCCTGGGCGGGGTGTCGGCCGCGGTCGGCCCGTTCCTCGGCGGCTGGCTGGTGGACGGACCCGGCTGGCGCTGGATCTTCCTGCTGAACCTGCCGCTCGCCGCCGCCGTGATCGCCGTCGCCACCCGGTCGGTGCCGGAGAGCCGGGACAAGGACGCCTCCGGCCGCTTCGACGTGCTCGGCGCCGTGCTCGCCGCCCTCGCCCTCGGCGCGATCACCTATGCGCTGACCGCGGCCGGCGAGGGCCTGTCCCCCACCGTCTGGGTCAGCGGGGTGATCGGGGTGGCGCTCGGCGTCGCCTTCGTGGCCGTCGAGCGCCGCGCACCCGAACCAATGCTGCCGCTCGGCCTCTTCTCCTCCCGGCTGTTCACCGCGGTGAACCTGGTCACCCTGTGCGTGTACGCGGCGTTCAGCGGCGTCTTCTTCCTGCTGGTGGTGCAGCTCCAGATCGTGTCCGGGTTCTCGCCGCTGGTCTCGGGCTTCGCCCTGGTGCCGATCACCGTGCTGATGCTGCTGCTGTCCGCCCGTGCCGGGCGCCTCGGCAAGCGGATCGGCCCGCGCATCCCGCTCACCGTCGGCCCGATGCTGTGCGCCGCCGGGGTGCTGCTGATGCTGCGCATCGGCCCGGACTCCTCGTACTGGGTGGACGTGCTGCCCGCCGTCACGGTGCTGGGCTGCGGCATGACGCTGCTGGTCGCACCGCTGACGGCGACCGTGCTGGCCGCCGTCGAGGTCCGCCACGCGGGCATCGCCAGCGGGGTCAACAACGCCGCCGCCCGCGCGGCCGGCCTGCTCGCGGTGGCCGCCCTGCCGGCGCTGGCCGGGCTGAGCGGCGACGCCTACCGGGTGCCCTCCTCGGTCGACGCCGCCTTCCACACCGCCATGCTGATCTGCGCGGGCCTGCTGGTCGCCGGCGGGCTGATCGCCTCCGCGACCGTACGGGGCAACGTGCTCGCCCCCGAGGAGCAGCCGGTGGCCGAGCCGAACTGCGACTGGCCGTGCGGGCCCACCGCCCCGCCGCTCGACCCGGGCCACGTCCCCGTGACGCGCGAGGGCCCCGCCACCGGTCCGGCGGCGGGGCCCTCACCCAAGGGCTGACGCTACGTCAGAAGGCGCTTCCCGTCAGGGAATGCCACCCGTCAGAGAATGTCGGCGGGCGCGTACTTGGCGGCCTCCGGGTAGGCGGCCGCGACGGCCTCCACCTGGCGGACGACCTCGGCGACCTGGGCGCCGGCCGCGCCGGTGAAGGACAGCTTGTCGGCCAGCAGCGCGTCCAGGGCGGCCCGGTCCAGCGGGATCCGCTCGTCGGCGGCCAGCCGGTCCAGCAGCTCGTTCTCCCGGGCGCCGGCGCGCATCGCCAGCGCGGAGGCGACGGCGTGCTCCTTGATGACCTCGTGCCCGGTCTCCCGGCCGACGCCCGCGCGCACCGCGCCCATCAGCACCTTGGTGGTGGCGAGGAACGGCAGGTAGCGGTCCAGCTCGGCCTCGATCACGGCGGGGAAGGCGCCGAACTCGTCGAGGACGGTCAGGAAGGTCTCCAGCAGGCCGTCGAAGGCGAAGAACGCGTCCGGCAGCGCGACCCGGCGCACCACCGAGCAGGAGACGTCGCCCTCGTTCCACTGGTCGCCGGCCAGCTCGCCGGTCATCGAGGCGTAGCCGCGCAGGATGACGGCCAGGCCGTTGACGCGCTCGCAGGAGCGGGTGTTCATCTTGTGGGGCATCGCGGAGGAGCCGACCTGGCCCTCCTTGAAGCCCTCCGTCACCAGCTCGTGGCCGGCCATCAGGCGGATGGTCTTGGCCAGGCTGGACGGCGCGGCGGCCAGCTGGACGAGGGCGGTGAGCACCTCGAAGTCCAGCGAGCGCGGGTAGACCTGGCCGACGCTGGTCAGCACGTGGTCGAAGCCGAGGTGCCCGGCGACCCGGCGCTCCAGCTCGGCGAGCTTCTCGGTGTCCCCACCGAGGAGGTCCAGCATGTCCTGGGCGGTGCCGACCGGGCCCTTGATCCCGCGCAGCGGGTAGCGGGCGATCAGCTCCTCCAGGCGGCGGAAGGCGACCAGCAGCTCGTCGGTGATCGAGGCGAACCGCTTGCCCAGGGTGGTGGCCTGCGCGGCCACGTTGTGCGAGCGGCCGGCCATGACCAGCTCGGAGTGCTGGGCGGACAGCTTGGCCAGACGCACCAGCACGGCCACCGTGCGGTCCCGCACGTGCTCCAGGGACTGGCGGATCTGGAGCTGCTCGACGTTCTCGGTCAGGTCCCGGGACGTCATGCCCTTGTGGATCTGCTCGTGCCCGGCGAGCTCGCTGAACTCCTCGATGCGGGCCTTCACGTCGTGGCGGGTGATCCGCTCACGGGCGGCGATCGAGCCGAGGTCGACCTGGTCGATCACCCGCTCGTAGTCGGCGACGGCCGTCGCCGGCACCTCGACGCCGAGGTCCTGCTGGGCCTTCAGGACGGCCAGCCACAGGTGGCGCTCGAGGACCACCTTGTGCTCGGGGGACCACAGCTGGGCCAGGGTCGCCGAGGCGTACCGGGAGGCCAGGACATTGGGGATCTGGGGCTTCGCGCTCACGCTTCGCAAGGGTAACAGCCGAGGTCACGCCGGACGTCGGCGGATGGGGTAGGCTGGGTCAATTGAGCGCCCTTCAGATGACACTTCAAAGCCTCCTCACCGCCAGGATATCACATCGATGAGCGAAGCACCAGCGGCCACGGGGAACCCCGGCGATGCCCTCGCCGCGGCCCTGCGCACCGAGCAGGCCCGTCTCACCCGGCTCTACGCCCGACTGGACGCCGTCCGCGAACGCGCCCGCCGCACCGCCGACGGCGCCCACGACCAGGCCGCGCCCGGCGGCACCCACCAGGCCCGGCTGGAACGCGAGGTGCGCGCCCGCGAGGCCGCCCGTCACGCCGCCCGGCTGGACGCGGTCGAGCGCGGCCTGTGTTTCGGCCGGCTCGACGAGCGCGACGGCACCGTCCACTACATCGGCCGCACCGGCCTGACCGACGAGGCGTACGAACCGCTGCTGCCCGACTGGCGGACCCCGGCCGCCCGCCCCTTCTACACCGCGACCCCCGCCCACCCCGGCTCCGTGGTCCGCCGCCGCCACCTGCACACCCGGGGCCGCACCCTCACCGGACTGGACGACGAGGCGCTCGACCTCGCCGGACTGGACGAGTCCGGCCGGCGCGGCCTGGTCGGCGAGGCCGCCCTGCTCGCCGCCCTCGGCCGCGAGCGCACCGGCCGGATGGGCACCGCCGTCGCCACCATCCAGGCCGAGCAGGACCGGGTGATCCGCTCCCCGCTGCCCGGCGCCCTGGTGGTCCAGGGCGGCCCCGGCACCGGCAAGACGCTGGCCGCCCTGCACCGCGCCGCCTACCTGCTGTTCACCCACCGCGCCGCGCTGGAGCGCCGCGGCGTGCTGGTGATCGGCCCCAACCCCGGCTTCCTGCGGTACATCGACGAGGTGCTGCCCGCCCTCGGCGAGACCGAGGTGGTGCTGCGCACCGTCGGCGAACTCCTCCCCGGCGTCACCGCCACCGGCACCGACGCCCCCGCCACCGCCTTCGCCAAGGGCGGCCCCTGGATGGCCGGGGTGCTCCGGCGCGCCCTTGCCGCCCACCAGACGGCCCCGGCCGACGGCCTGGACCTCGGCGAGGGGCTGAAGGTCTCCGCCCGGGCCTGCGCCGAGGCCCGCGACGCCGCCCGCGGCCTGCGGCTGCCCCACAACCGGGCCCGCGGTTTCTTCCTCGGCACCCTGCTCGACGCCCTCGCCATCGCCCAGGCGCTCACCCTAGGCCGCCCCTACGACGACGAGGAGGCGCACTACGCCCCGCGCGAGCTGTGGGAGCGGACGGACGTCCGCGCCGCCCTCGACCCGCTCTGGCCCCGGCTCACCCCGCAACAGCTGCTCGAACGGCTGCTCACCGACCGGGAGTTGCTCACCACAGCGACCCCCGAACACGCGGCCGCCCTGCTCCGCCCGCCCGGCTCCGGCTGGACGGTCGAGGACGTCCCACTGCTCGACGAGGCCGCCGAACTCCTCGGTACGGCAAGGGAATCCGCCGCTACCGACCAGGATCCTGACGAACTGGCCTTCGCCCAGGGCGTGTTGACCATCACCGGACAGACCGGCGATGCCCTGCTGGACTCCGCCGCGCTGGCCGGGCGCTTCCGCGACGACGGCCCGTACCGCTCGACCGCCGAACGCGCCGCCGCCGACCGCACCTGGGCCTACGGCCACGTCGTCGTGGACGAGGCCCAGGAGCTGTCCGCGATGGCCTGGCGCGCCGTCCTGCGGCGCGTCCCGACCAACTCGCTCACCATCGTCGGCGACCTCGCCCAGACCGGATCCCCCGCCGGCGCCCGCAGTTGGGCCGAGATGCTCGACCCGCACCTGCCCGGCCGCTGGCGCGAGGAGCGGTTGACCGTCAACTACCGTACGCCCCAGCCCTTCATGGCCCTCGCCTCCGCCGTGCTGCGCGCCGCCGCACCCGGCCACCGGCCGCCCGAGTCCATCCGCCCGGGCACCGAGCGACCCCGCGCCGTCCACGTCCCGGAGGGCGACTTCGCCGCCGCGCTCACCCGGCTGCCCGCCGGCCCCGGCACCCTGGGCGTGATCGCACCGGACGCCCTGGCCGCGGAACTGGACGCGCTCACCGTGGCGAACGCCAAGGGGCTGGAGTTCGACGCGGTCGTGGTGGTCGAGCCGGCCGGACTCGCCCCGCGCGACCTCTACGTCGCCCTGACCCGGGCCACCCGCTCACTCACCCTGCTCCACCACCGACCGCTGCCGCCGGAGTTCGCCGGGCTGCTCTGACCGGCGCAAGGGACGGGCGGCGCGGGCGGCACTGGCGGCGCGGGGTCCTACTGCGCGCCGCCCGTACGGGCCAGCACCGGCAGCACCTGGGAGCAGATCGAGTGCAGCGCGATCCGCTGCTCGTCGGTCATCGCCTCGAAGGCCTGGTGGGTCCGGGCCATCTCGCCCCGGATGCGGTTCAGGATCTCCCGGCCCTCGGCCGTGATCACCACGATCTTCACCCGGCGGTCACCGGCCGCCGCCTCCCGGTTGGCCAGGCGCAGCGACTCCAGCCGGTCCACGATCCCGGTCACGTTCGACGCGTCGCAGCCCAGCCGCCCGGCCAGCGCCCGCATCGGCACCGGCTCCTGCACCGCGCCCAGCGCCTTGGCCTGCGAGGAGGAGAGGCCGTGCCGGGCGGCGGCCGCCGCGAAGTCCTGGAAGTACGCGGCACCGACGGCGGCCAACACCTCCATCAACTCGGCGTTGGTCGGTACGGTCGTCGTCGCTGTCGAACCCATGGGGTCAGCGTACGACCAGGTGCTTCAGTAACTCAAGCTTTGACCACGGCAACCGTCGGCGAGCCGCCTCACACCGCCCCGGAGTCAGAGCACCAGCTGGTCGAACAGCCGCCGCAGCTCCGCCTCCGGGTCCGCGGTCAGCCCGGTGTGCACGGGCCCCGGCTGGACGATCGCGCTGCGCGGCGCGGTCAGCCAGCGGAACCGCTGCCCGGGGCTGTCCCCCGCCGCCGGACCGGCCTGCGGGCCGCCCTGACAGACCGCCTCGATCCCGTGCAGCGCCCGCCGCACGCCCTGGACGTCCGCGACCGGGTCCAGTGCCAGCAGCCGGGCCTGGTCCAGGTGGGTCCGGGCGGCCAGGTGCGAGCTCTGCCGGCAGTACAGCAGCACCCCGACGTTGACGCACTCGCCGCGCTCGACCCTCGGCACCGCGCGGATCACGGCGTACTCGTAGTCGTGCAGCTCGACGGTGACCGGCAGCGCGGACAGCACGGGCTCGGTCATGCGGGCACCTCCGGAAGCCAGTCGCGCGGACCGGCCAGTCGTTCGGTCAACTGGGCGCGGTACGCGGCGCGCACCTCGTCGGGCGAGTCGAAGCCGAACTCGTCCGCCAGCCAGACCTCGGGGATCTGCGCCACCGCGCCCTCGATCGCCGCCTCGGCGAGCGGCGCGAGCGCCTTGTCGGCCGCCGCCAGGTCCGGCCGGGCGCGCAGCAGCGCATGGTCGGAGGCGTCGTACGGACGGCGGATCCAGGCGGCGGCGCCGGACCAGTTGTGGTGGAAGATCAGGCTCGCGCCGTGGTCGATCAGCCGCAGCCCGCCGGTCGCCACCAGCAGGTTGGGGTTGCGCCAGGAGCGGTCGACGTTGCCGATCAGCGCGTCGAACCAGAGCACCTGCCCGGCCAGCTCGGGGTCCACCTCGAAGCAGAGCGGGTCGAAGTTGAGCGCGCCGCTGACGAAGGCCATCCCCAGGTTGGTCCCGCCGCTGGCCCGCATCTGGTCCTGGATCTGGTGGTCCGGCTCGCTGCGCGCGAGCACCGGGTCCAGGTCGACCGTCACCAGCTCCGGCACCGGCAGCCCGAGCCGCCGGCCGAGCTCCCCGGCCAGCACCTCCGCGACCAACGCCTTGCGGCCCTGCGCCGCACCGACCCATTTCAGCGCGTACAGCCGCCGATCGTCGGCCTCGACCAGGCCCGGCATCGAGCCGCCTTCTCGCAGTGGCGTCACATAGCGGATCGCCGTCACCTCGGGTAGCACGGCCGACAGCCTATCGGTGTCTGCGCCCCTTCCTCTCCCTTCACCTCCGCACCTCCCCCCGGCACCTCCCTTCCCTCCCCACCCCCACCCCCCGCCCCGGTGGCAGCCCCCGCACCTCCGACCCCACCTCCCCCACCACTCCCTCCCCACCCCCACGGCCCCGCCCCGGTGGCAGCCCCCGCTGCTCCGTGCGAGTGTGGCGGACAGTAAATGGGGACCTTCACGGCAAAGGGATGAGCGATGGAACGACCTCGGATCCTGATCGTGGGCGGTGGCTTCGCCGGTCTGGAGTGCGCCCGCCGCCTCGAACGCAAGCTGTCACCGTCGGAGGCCGAGATCTCGCTGGTCACACCGTTCAGCTACCAGCTCTACCTCCCCCTCCTCCCCCACGTCGCGGCCGGCGTCCTCACCCCGCAGTCCGTGGCCGTCTCGCTGCGCCGCTCGCTGCGCCGCACCCACATCGTCCCGGGCGGCGCCATCGGCGTGGACCCGGCCTCCAAGGTGTGCGTCGTCCGCAAGATCACCGACGAGGTGGTCGCGCTGAAGTACGACGTCCTGGTACTCGCCCCGGGCAGCGTCACCCGCACCTTCGACATCCCCGGCCTCACCGACTACGCCCGCGGCATGAAGACGCTCGCCGAGGCGGCCTACGTCCGGGACCACGTGATCGCCCAACTCGATCTCGCCTCCACCACCCTGGACCAGAAGGAGCGCGAGTCCCGGCTCCAGTTCGTGGTGGTCGGCGGCGGCTACGCGGGCACCGAGACGGCCGCCTGCCTCCAGCGGCTGACCACCGCCGCCGCCCACCGCTACCCGCGCCTGGACGCCCGGCAGATCAAGTGGCACCTGATCGACATCGCCCCGAAGCTGATGCCGGAACTCGGCGACCCGCTCGGCGAGGCCGCCCTGGAGGTGCTGCGCGACCGCGGCATCGAAGTGTCGCTGGGCGTCTCGGTCGCCGAAGTCGGCGCCGAGACGGTCAAGTTCACCGACGGCCGGGTGCTCCCCTGCCGCACCCTGATCTGGACGGCCGGCGTGGCCGCGAGCCCGCTGATCGGCACCCTGGACGCCGAGACGGTCCGCGGCCGGCTCGCCGTGACGGCGGAGATGCGGGTGCCGCAGTTCGAGGGCGTGTTCGCGCTCGGCGACGCCGCCGCCGTCCCCGACCTCGCCAAGGGCGACGGCGCGGTCTGCCCGCCGACCGCCCAGCACTCCGCCCGCCAGGGCCGCGCGGTCGCGAACAACGTGATCGCCTCGCTCCGCAACCAGCCCCTGGAGCCGTACTACCACAAGGACTTGGGCCTGGTGGTCGACCTCGGCGGCAAGGACGCGGTCTCCAAGCCGCTCGGCGTGGAACTCCGCGGCGTGCCCGCGCAGCTGGTGGCGCGCGGCTACCACCTGATGGCGATGCGCACCAACGTGGCCAAGTTCCGGGTGGGCACCAACTGGCTGCTCAACGCGACCGCCGGCGACGAGTTCGTCCGCATCGGATTCCTCGCCCGCCAACCCGCCCGGCTGCGGGACTTCGAGTACACCGACTCCTACCTGACGAAGGATCAGGTCCGCGCGCACGCCCAGTCGCTGCTCGCCAAGGGCTGAGCACGGCAGACCGACGGAACGGCGCCCCCGCCGCCAGGACCGGCCGCGGGGGCGCCGAACCGCGCCGTCACCGTACGATCACCGCGCGGCCAGGTACATCCCGCTCGCGTCCTGCCCGGCCGTGTTGCGGCACGCGTAGTCACCGCTCGGGCGCGCCCACAGCAGCGTCAGGCAGCGCCCGACCGCCTGCTGGCCGTAGTAGTTGGGGTGCATCGACTCCTGCAGCGCGCCCTGGGTGGAGTTGAGCCCGCCGTCCAGGAAGCGCGCCCACTCGCTGGTGGTCGCGGACGGGCCGGAGCTCGCGGTCGGCTGCCTGGTGGCCGTCGAGCAGACCTCGCGGCCCTGCAGCATGTCCGACAGGTCCAGGAACTGCGCACCCTTGGCGGCGGCGACGCCCGCCAGCGCCTGGGAGATCTGCGGCACCATCGAGTCTCGGGCCCAGTCGGCGTCCCCGTCCCAGAACGGGCAGCCGCCGGTGTTGGAGCGGGTCCAGCCGCTCTCCGGGTAGCGCATCTCGGCGCTGCGCGGGATCGGCGACGGGTAGGACTGCAGCACCAGGCGGTAGTCCGACGGCGCGTAGCCGGCGTCGGCCATCACCGCGCGGATCTCGTCGATCGACTTGCCGACCCCGGCCATCGCCGCGGGCATCCGGCCGTCGATCTGGGACTGCGCGGAGTCGTGGCAGTAGGAGTACCAGATCAGGTAGTCCTTGACGCAGGTGGAGATGACGTCCGAGAAGCCCAGGTCGTTGCCACCGATCGACAGGGTGATCAGCTTGACGTTGTTCTGCCGTGCCACGGTGGCGAGTTGGTCGGCCTGCGGGGCCTCGCCCTTGAGGGACTGGCCGCCGTTGGAAGCGCGGAAGACGTTCGCGGTGACGGCACCGGAGCAGGCCAGGTCGATCTCGTTCTGGGCCCCGGTCGAGGCGCTGAGCACCTCGGCGACGTCCGAGCGGTCGCACCCGCTCGCGGCGGTGGCGCCGTAGACCCGCGAGGCGTCGTACGAACTGCCGGTCCAGGCCCGGTCGGTGCCGTTGCGGCTGCCGCTGGTACCGGCCGAGTTGCCCTTCCAGCGGCCGGCCTCGCCGGAGATGTAGCTGTCGCCGAGCGTGACGCTGGCGGTGGGCCCGGACGGCACGACGGCCGGTGCGGGCGTCGCGGCGGAGGCCGGGGAGGCGACGGCCAGGCTCGCGACGGCGAGCGGGAGGGCGAGGGCTGCGGCGAGCAGCCGGCGGCCGGGTCGCGGGGTGCTGCGGGTGATGCTCGAACGGTTCTCGGGCACTGCGGAACTCCTGCGGCTCGGTCTTCCCGAGGATCGGGGAACGGGAAGACGCCTGGGTGAGGGTGGGCCGCCGGCCGGTGGCGCGATGAAGATGACATGCCCGCGCGGGCCGCCGCTAGGAGTCTGCGGCAGGTTTCCGCTTTTGTTACCGACGGGTTCAGACCAGGCGGGCGAACGACGACCGGATGCCGCCCGCGGTTCACACCCGCCACATCCGCCCCACGACCTCCCGCCTCAAGCCCCCGCCGCACGCCCGTCCGCCCCGCGGAGGCCCCGCTCCCGACGCCCGCCCCGGACTCACACCAGCCGCGACCCGCCCCCACCCGCCCCCAGCACCGCCGCCAGATCCTCCGCCAGCTCCCGCGCCTGCGCCGCCTCCAGCCGCGCCGTGGTGAACCGCAGCCCGGGCGGCGACTGGATCCGGTACCGCGCGCCCGGCGCCGCGACCCAGCCGCGCTGCACCAGCGCCGCCAGCACCGAGGTCTCGTCCGGCACCGGTACCCAGACGTTCAGCCCGCTCCGCCCGTGCGCGGCGATCCCACGGGCCGCCAGCTCGCCCAGCAGGGCGTCCCGCCGGGCCCGGTAGGCGGCGGCCACCCGATCGGCCGGCGCGGCGTCACCGGCCCACAGCTCCGCGACGGTGCGCTGCAGCAGGTGGCTGACCCAGCCGGCACCCAGCCGCAGCCGGCCGGCCACCCGTCCGATCGTCTCCTGGTCGCCGACCGCCACCGAGACCCGCAGGTCCGGCCCGTACGCCTTGGCCGCCGAGCGCACCACCGCCCAGTGCCGGGTGTCGGCACCGACCAGCGAGTGGTACGGCTGGTCGACCATGCCGTGCCCGTGGTCGTCCTCGATCAGCAGCACCCCGGGGTGCTCGGCCAGTACGGCCTTCAGCGCCTCGGCCCGCCGTGCGGTGAGCGCCGCCCCGGTCGGGTTCTGCGCCCGGCTGGTGACCACCACGGCCCGCGCGCCCTCGGCCAGCGCCGTGGCCAGCGCGTCCGGCAGCGGGCCCTCGTCGTCCAGCCGGACGGGCGCCTGCTTCAGCCCCAGCGCGGGCAGCAGGTCGAGCAGGCTGCCCCAGCCCGGATCCTCGACGGCCACCGCGTCGCCGGGGCGCAGCCGGGCGCCGAGGATGCGTTCGACGGTGTCCAGCGAGCCGGAGGCGACGGCGATCGGGCCGCCGGGCAGGCCGTCGGCCTCGAAGGACGCGCGGGCGAGCGTGAGCAGCAGCGGGTCGACGGCGGCGTGCCCGTACAGCACCGGGTCGGTGCGCGCGGCCTCGGCGGCGGCCGCGAGGGCCGGGGCGAGGTCGGGCAGCAGGGCCGGGTCGGGGTTGCCGGTGGACAGGTCGCGGGCGTGCGGCGGGACGGGGATGCGGATCTGGTCGCGCGGGGTGAGGGCGGGCCTGGGCAGGATGCGGCTGCCCTTGCGGCCGGCGGTCTCGATCACGCCGCGGTCGCGCAGCAGCCGGTAGGCGGCGGCGACGGTGTTGGGGTTGACGCCCAGTTCGGCGGCGAGGTCGCGCAGCGGGGGCAGCGCGGTTCCGGGGGCGAGCTGCCCACTGCTCACGCCCTGCTCGATGTGGGCCGCGATTTCGCTGGCGCGTCGCCCTTTCAGCGGATAGTCTCCTAGCACAAAGCAAATTATGCACTAGTACATAGAGGATGTCATGTCAGCCAGCGCGGAGGGTTCGCCCAGCTACTCCCGTACCCCGAGGACCACCCCCACCCGCTACCGGGACCGGGCCACCTGGGAGCAGGAGGCGATCCACGCCATCCTCGACAGCGCCTACATCTGCCACCTCGGCTTCGTCGTCGACGGCGCCCCCGTGGTCCTGCCGACGATCTTCGCCCGGGTCGGCAGCCGGCTCTACGTCCACGGCTCCACCGGCAGCCGCCCGCTGCGCAACGCCTCCGGCGAGCAGGGCATGCCGGTCTGCGTCACCGTCACCCAGGTCGACGCGCTGGTGCTGACCAAGTCCGCGTTCAACCACTCGGTGAACTTCCGCTCGGTGGTCGCCCACGGCACCGCGCACCAGGTCACCGACCCCGAGGAGCTGGACGTCGCGCTCGCCGCCCTGGTCGACCACGCGATTCCGGGGCGCTCAGCCGAGGTCCGTCCGGCCAACGCCAAGGAGCTCGCCGCCACCGCCGTCCTCCGGCTGGAGCTGGACGAGGTCTCGGCCAAGACCCGCGAGGACGGCGCCGACGACGACCCCGAGGACGCCGACCTGCCACACTGGTCCGGTCTGATCCCGGTCACCACCGTGCACGGCACCCCCGAGCCGCACCCCGGCACCGCCGTCCCGCTCCCCGCGCACCTGCGCGGCTACCCCCGCTGACGGGAGGAGCTCCCGTGCTGATCAGATCCTGGGACCGCGGCGACGAGCAGGAGTGGCGCGCCTGGCTGGCCGAGGGTCGCGACTTCGGCCTGCTCGCCGCCAACGGCGGCCCCGGCGAGGGCCCGGTGCTCGTCCCGACGCACTTCCTGCTGGACGCCGAACGCGGCGAGATCCTGCTCCACCTCGCCGCGCCCAACCCGCTGCTGGCCGCCGTCCGGGCCGACCCCCAGGTCACCCTCGCGGTCACCGACGGCTACACGTTCGCCCCCGGCCACTGGCGCGGCGAACCGGGCACGCCCACCAGCTACTACGCCTCGGTCCACTTCCACTGCACCGCCGAGGTGGTGGAGTCCGCGGCCGGCAAGGCGGAGATCCTCAACCGCCAGCTGGCGCACTTCCAGCCCGAGACACCGGAGGTGCGGGTGGTGCCCGGCGAGGGCACCTTGGCCCGGCAGCTGCCCGGGCTGCGCGGGCTCCGGCTGACGGTGAACGAGGTACGGGCCAAGTTCAAGTACGACGACAAGAAGCCCGCCGAGGAGCAGTACGCCATCGCCGACCGGCTCGCCGAGCGCGCCGACGGCCCGGGGCGCGGCCACGACCAGTACGCCGCCGCCCGTACCCAGCTGCTCCGCCGTCACCGACGGCGCACCGCCTAGCCGGGCACCGCGAACGCCGCAGGGCACCGACGCCCCCCAGGGCCACGCCCCGCGCGTCGACCACTCGCGCACCGGCGGCCCCGCGCACCGGCGGCCGCGCACCGGCGGCTGACTCCGGGTCACCCGGTCGGCCGCCAACTCGGGCAGGTCGGCCGCGGCGCTGCTCGAATGTGAGACGAGCCCTGCCCACTCACCGTCGGAGCGGGCCCGTCCACCCCCGGGAGCGCGTGTGTCCTCAGTCAACAGCCAACGGGCGTCCGGCGAGGCCCACCTCGGCCACGTGGTGTTCATCTCGGCGGCCGCCGCCATGGGCGGTTTCCTGTTCGGCTACGACAGCGCGGTGATCAACGGTGCCGTGACGGGCATCCAGAAGCACTTCGCGGTCGGCCACGGCACCACCGCGTTCGTGGTGGCCATCGCGCTGCTCGGCTCGGCGGTGGGCGCGGTGCTCGCCGGCCGGCTCGCCGACCACCTCGGCCGGGTCCGCACGATGCTGCTGGCCGCCGCACTGTTCGCGGCCAGCGGCATCGGCTCGATGTTCCCGCCGAACATCGAGACCCTCGCCGCCTGGCGCGTGATCGGCGGCATCGCGATCGGCATCGCCTCGGTGATCGCCCCGACGTACATCGCCGAGGTCGCCCCGACCGCCTACCGCGGCCGGCTCGCCTCCTTCCAGCAGATGGCGATCGTGCTCGGCATCACCGTCTCCCAGCTGGCCAACTGGGCGCTCAACCAGGCCGCCGGCGGCGAGTCCACCAACCACCTCGGCGGCATCCAGGCCTGGCAGTGGATGCTCGGCGTCGAGGCCATCCCGGCCCTGGTGTACGGGCTGATGGCGCTCGCCATCCCGGAGTCGCCGCGCTACCTGATCGCCGACCACCGCGAGGAGCAGGCCCGCCGGGTGCTGGTCGAGGTCGAGGGCGAGGGCGTGGACCTGGACGCCCGGGTGGCGGAGATCCGCTCGGTGCTGTCGTCCGCCCGCAAGCCCCGGGCGAAGGACCTGATGGGCGGCCGGTTCGGCCTGCTGCCGATCGTCTGGGTCGGCATCGGCGCCTCGGTGTTCCAGCAGTTCGTCGGCATCAACGTGATCTTCTACTACTCGTCCTTCCTGTGGCAGTCGGTCGGCATCAACGAGGCCAACTCCCTGCTGATCAGCCTCTCCACCTCGATCATCAACGTGATCGGCACGGTGATCGCGATGGTCCTGGTGGACCGGATCGGCCGCAAGCCGCTGGCCCTGGCCGGCTCGATCGGCATGGCGGCCGCGCTGGGCACCGCCGCCTGGGCGTTCTCGTACCGGGAGGGCACAGGCGCCACCGCCACCCTGGACAACACCCACGCCACCGTCGCCCTGGTCGCCGCGCACGTCTTCGTGCTCTGCTTCGCCTTCTCCTGGGGCGTGGTGGTCTGGGTTCTGCTCGGCGAGATGTTCCCCAACCGGATCCGCGCGCTGGCGCTGTCCGTCGCCGCCTCGGCGCAGTGGATCGCCAACTGGGCGATCACCGTCAGCTTCCCGGACCTCGCCGACTGGAACCTCTCCGCGACGTACGTCATCTACGCGGCCTTCGCGCTGCTCTCCATCCCGTTCGTGGCCTTCTGCATCAAGGAGACCAAGGGCCGCGCCCTGGAGGAGATGGGCTGACCCGGCCCCGTCCACCGCCCCCGCCGCAGGCGGCCCGCACCGCCGGCCCCCGCCGCTCGCGGCCCGACCCACCGAGAGGAAGCCATGCCTGACCAGGGCGGATCCCGGCAGAACGTCACCTTCCCGAGCAACGGCCGCACCGCGCACGGCTACCTGGCCCGGCCGCCGCAGGGCGTCGGGCCCGGCCTGGTGGTTGTCCAGGAGTGGTGGGGGCTCACCTCGCACATCGCCGACATGGCCGACCGCTTCGCCGCCGAGGGCTTCACCGTCCTCGCCCCCGACCTGTTCGGCGGCGCCACCACCCACGACGGCGCCGAGGCGGCCCGGTTCAGGCGCGAGCTCCCGGTCGAGCGGGCGGTGGAGGACCTGGCCGGAGCCGTCGACCACCTGCTCTCACTGGACGCCGTGGTCGGCGACGCCGTCGGGGTGGTCGGCTTCTGCATGGGCGGCGGCTTCGCCCTGCTGCTGGCCGCCCGGGCCGGCGACAAGGTGGCCGCCGTGGTCCCGTTCTACGGCCTGCCGCCCGATCCGGACTTCGACTACCGCGGCCTGACCGCCCACGTGCTCGGCCACTTCGGCGAGTTGGACGGCTCGATCCCGATGGCCGCCGTGGACGAGGCGGCGATCCGGATCGGCGAGGCCACCGACGTCCGCCCGGAGATCCACTTCTACCCGGCCGGGCACGCCTTCATGAACGACGAGAACCTGATCGGCACCTACGACGCGCTCCAGGCCCGGATCGCCTGGCGCCGGACCCTCACCTTCCTCCGGGGCCACCTCGGCTGACTCCCCTCCCGCCCGCGCTCCGGTGTGACAACGGGATGGACACCTGTACGACCTTTCGGCATAGTCTCCGGGTGCCGACCCCACCTCCGCGCCGCTTCGCCTGGGCGAGCCGCAACTTCCGCATCCAGACCGCCGCCACCGTGATCAGCGGCCTCGGCAACGCCGGCGCCCCCATCGCCACCGCCTTCGCCGTGTTCGGCACCGGCGGCACCACCGCCGAGGTCGGCTACGTCACCGCCGCCCGGCTGGTACCCACCGTGCTGCTCCTGGTGGTCGGCGGCACCCTCGCCGACCGGTTGCCGCGCCACCTGATCATGGTCGCAGCCAATGTGTTCAGCGGGGTCTCCCAGGCCGTCCTGGCGGCCCTGGTGCTGACCGGGGACGTACGGCTCTGGCAGATGCTGGCGCTCTCCGCGGCCGGCGGAGCCGGCTACGCGCTCTACACCCCGGCCTCCGGCGGCATGATCATGCAGGCCGTCCCCCAGGAGCACGCCGCCCGCGCCTTCGCGGTCTTCCGGATGGGCCTCAACGCCTCCCAGATCGGCGGCGCCGCCCTCGGCGGCGCGCTCACCGCCGTCGTCGGCCCCGGCTGGGTGCTCGCCCTGGACGCCCTGTGCTTCCTGGTCGCCGCCGCCCTCCGCTTCTTCCTGGAACCGGAGCAGGCCCCCGCGCCCTCCGGCGGCAGCATGCTGCGCGACCTGCGCGAGGGCTGGCGGGAGTTCGCCTCCCGCCGCTGGCTCTGGGTGATCGTGCTCCAGTTCTCCGTCCTGGTCGCCTGCATCAACGCGGTCGAGTCGGTGTACGGGCCGACGGCCGCCGAGCAACGGCTCGGCGGCGCGGGCGCCTGGGGCCTGGCGATGTCCGCCTACGGGGTCGGCCTGGTGGCCACCGGCGTGCTGATGACGCGCTGGCGGCCGCGCCGGATCCTGCTGGTCGGCAACTGGGGGGTCTTCCTGTTCGGCGTGCCCGCCCTGGCCCTCGCCGCCGAGGTGCCGCTGCCGCTGCTGGTCGTCGCGATGTTCCTGTCCGGCGTCGGCGTCACCGTCTTCGGCGTCAACTGGATGGTCGCGCTCCAGCAGGAGATACCCGCGGAGATGTTCTCCCGGGTCACCGCGTACGACGAACTCGGCTCCTACTCGCTGGCCCCGGTCGGCACCGCCCTGGCCGGCCCCGCCGCCGTGGCGCTCGGCCTGTCCGGCGCGCTCTGGACGTGCGCCGCCGCCTGCCTGGTGCTCAGCGCGCTCGTCCTGCTGGACCCCCAGGTGCGCCGACTGAGCCGTCGGAGCACGGCGGACGCACCGGTGCCCGCCGGTGAGCCCGCGCCCACCCCGTGAGCGCCCCGCGCGCCCGGCGTGCGCCCGTCCGGGAGCAACCGGAGACGCGCGAGTGTCGTCCGGACAGTCGGGAAACACCACGAGTCTCTGGGGGCCACCGGTGCCGAAGCCACTGCTGTTCCTGGACGTCGACGGCGTCCTGAACCCGGTCCGTCCGCACCCGGACACCGAGTTCGACTCGCACATCCTGTTCGGCTACACCGTCCTGCTGTCCACCCGGCACGGCAGCTGGCTGCGCGAGCTCGCCGGAACGTACGACCTGGTCTGGGCCACCACCTGGGAGGAGAACGCCAACACCCACATCGCCCCGGCGATCGGCCTGGACCCGCTGCCGGTGGTCGCCCTCGCCGGCTACGTCCCGCAGCCCGGCGACCCGCGCGTCCCGCTGATGGAACTGTTCTCGGCCGCCAAGTGGGCCCCACTGCTGCGCTACGCCGGGGGCCGGCCGTTCGCCTGGGTGGACGACGTCATCCCGCCGCGCCTGGTCCGCCGCTCCCTGTGGCGCCGGGACCGCCTGCTGCTGCCCGTCGATCCGGGCCAGGGCCTGGAGCGCCGGCACGTCGACCGGCTGCTCGCCCGTCCGCCGCGCGGCCGGGCGCCGTCGGTCAGGGGGTCGGCAGCCAGCTGACGTGCCCGGCCAGCAGCGCGTACCCGACGAAGGCCACCGTGTCGATCAGGGCGTGCGCCGCCACCAGCGGCATCACCCGCCCCCAGCGCCGGTACAGCAGGCAGAACACCACGCCCATCACCATGTTGCCGACCATCCCGCCGACCCCCTGGTACAGGTGGTACGAGCCGCGCAGCACCGAACTCGCCGCCACCGCCGCCGGCCAGGACCACCCCCACTGTTCCACCCGACGCAGCAGGTAGCCCAGGACGACGACCTCCTCCAGGACGGCGTTCTGGCAGGCCGACAGCACCAGCACCGGCACCCGCCACCACACGTCCGGCAGCCCGGACGGCGCCACCGTCAGGTTGTACCCGGCCGCCTGCGAGGCCAGGTAGAGCGCCAGCCCCGACCCGCCGATAGCGGCCGCGACGGCGGCGCCCCGCCCCAGGTCGCGCAGCTTCTGCCCGAGATCGAAGCCCAGCACCCGCAGCGCGACGCCCTCGCGCACCAGCAGGTAGCCGACCAGCACCACCGGCATCAGCCCGCGCCCGATGTAGTACAGCTGCCACACCAGGTCCAGCCAGGGCCGCCGGGGCGCCCGCGAACCGTTCAGGGTGGCGACCTGCTGGCCGAGCTTGAGCGGTTCGGTGAGCGAACCGGTGAAGCTGATCAGCGCGCTGATCCCGCTGGCCCCGAGGGAGAGGCCGAGGACGATCAGCAGTTCCACGCCGAGCAGCCGACGGGTGGGCTTCGCGGTCTCCGGCGCGGTCGGGACGGTGGTCACGGGGGCTCCAGCGGACGGGGCGGTCGCTCCGGCCGTCGGCCGACCACCGGAGCGATCATCCTGGCACAGCCGCGCGGCCGCCCCGGAGGGGAGGTCTCAGCCCACCGGCCAGGTGTGCACCGGCTCGCCGCCGCGCATGAGTTCGGCGTAGCGCCTGGTCATCGCCGCGAGCGCGGCCGGCCGGTCCATCCCGTACTGCTCGCGCAGCCGGTGGAAGGTCGCGGTCTGCCAGGACGCTCCGTTGGTGCGGCGCAGGCAGCGCTGCTCGATGATGCCCAGGTAGCGGTCCCGGTCGGCGGGCTCCACGCCCCACTCGTCGAGGCCCTGGTAGGCCATCGGCAGCAGCTCGTTCAGCACCAGGTCGACCGCGGACACGGTCTGCAGCCCGCCGCCGCGCCCGGCCCGCCCCGAGCGCGGCCACTGGAACACCGCGTCGATGCCGTACCGGGCGCCCTGCTGGAAGTTCTCGTCCGCCCGCTCGAACGGCAGCCGGGTCCAGATCGGCCGGGGCTGCGCGGCGAGCACCCGCACCAGTCCGTAGTAGAAGGCGGCGTTGGCCAGCGTGTCGGCCACCGTCGGCCCGGCCGGCAGCGCCCGGTTCTCCACCCGCAGGTGCGCGACCCCGCCGGCGACGTCGTACACCGGGCGGTTCCAGCGGTAGATGGTGCCGTTGTGCAGCCGCATCTCGGCGAGCCTGGGCGCACCGCCGGAGGCCAACACCTTCAGCGGGTCCTCGTCGTCGCAGATCGGCAGCAGCGCGGGGAAGTACCGCAGGTTCTCCTCGAACAGGTCGTACGCGGAGTCCACCCAGCGCTCGCCGAACCAGGTGATCGGGCGCACCCCCTGGGCCTTGAGCTCCGCCGTACGGGTGTCGCAGGCCTGCTGGAAGAGCACCGGACGGGTCTCCCGCCACAGCTCCCGCCCGAACAGGAACGGCGAGTTGGCGCCGAGCGCGAGCTGCGGCCCGCAGATCGCCTGGGCGGCGTTCCAGACCGAGGAGAACCGTTCCGGGGTCACCTGGAGGTGCAGCTGGAGCGAGGTGGCGGCGGCCTCGGCCACCATGGTGATCGACTCCAGCTGGAGGTGCTCGACCCCCTCGATGTCCAGCGCGATGTCCTCCCCGCGGGCGGCCAGGATCTGGTCGCTGAGCAGGCTGTACCGCTGGTTGTGGCTCATCGCGTCCAGCCCGGTGTGGGCGTGCTCCAGGGTCGGCAGGATGCCCACCATGACGATCCTGGTGCCCGCCTCGGCGGCCCGCCGGTCGGCGTAGCGCAGCCCGGTGTCGATCTCCTCGCGCAGTTCCTCGAAGACGTGCCCGCAGAGCCGGTGGGGCGTGATGTTGACCTCGATGTTGAAGCGGCCCAGTTCGGTCTGGAAGTCGCTGGAGCCGATCGCGCTCAGCACCTGCGCGTTGTTCATGGCCGGCAGGCCCTGCTCGTCGGCCAGGTTGAGCTCGATCTCCAGGCCCATCACCGCCCGCGGACGGTCGAAGCGGTCCTCCCGGATCATCCGTCCGAGTGTTTCGAGACACGTGTGGAGCTTGCGCCGGTACTGCTGCCGGTCCGCCAGTTCCGCCCGAGTAGCCACGACCTTCTCGCCCACGGTCCCCTCCTCCAGAGCCACCCCGTCGAGCACCCGGTCGACCGACCGTGCAAGCATCATGCCCACCTCGAAGATCGATACCCGAACGCTTGTACTGGCTTGCATTGCAAGGCATCTGACGGAAAATCAGACGAACTGTAGACTTGCCCGGCACCACAGCCTGTGATAAACAGATCACCCTGCGCACCTGTTCGAATTGGCACAGCGCTCCGGCCGGTCCGCCCCGCCCAGAAGCCCTCGTCGACGGCGGCGACCGTGCCGGCTCCGCGATCCTGCACAACCGGACACGGCCGGGCCCCGTCACCGAAGACGCGTCGCCTCGCCACGCCGGTATGACGCACTCGCACGCCGATCTCGCTTGGAGAGGCGGACCCGCCATGACTCTGCAAACCCCCCAGCCCCCGCCGAGCGCGCTGCGCGCGGTCCTGGGCGCGCTCGACTCGGAGACCGCGCTGCGCCAGCCCGCCGCCGCAGCACTGCGCCATCCGACCGGCCCACTGCTCCCCGCCCACCCGCTCGCGGTGCACGTCCTGAACGGCCCGCGCCCGGAACTCCCGGCCGCCCGCCGCACCGGCTGGCGCTTCCTGATCAAGGACGGGCCCGAGGTGGCCGCCGCCGCCGAGGTGGTGCAGAGCGCCGAGGGCCACAGCTTCTCCCACTTCACCGCGGGCCCCTACCTCGACTCGACGGTCCGGGCACTGCGCGAGGCCTGGCAGCTCGCCCAGAACTCCCGGACCCGCCGGCAGCCCCGACTGCTGACCTTCCCCGGCCAGTACGCCACGGCGCTCTGGCTGCACAGCCCCGACGGCGGCCCGGCCGCCGACCTGCTGATCCCCCTCGCCCCGGCCCCGCTCGGCGTCACCGCGCACCGCGCCCGCCCGGCCGCCGAACTGCTGCCGCTGCTCGCCCGCGCCCCGCTCGCCAGGCCGCTGCTGCTCGGCTCCTCCTGACCCGGCCGGTGCCCCACGGGCCGCCGGGCCCACCCGCCCGGCGGCCCCCACCCCTGCCCGCGCCCGTGCGCCCGTGCGCCCGCGGGCCCTCACCCGAACGGCGACCACCCGCTCGGACCATCCGGCATGGCCCCATCGGGTCATGCTCCGGCTGACCCACTGGTGCGCTCTTTCCCGTCGGCCCCACCTGAACGGGTGATCTCTACCCGGGAGTTGTGGCGCATGTCACGAAAACCCTGCGCGCGGGTCCCAGGATGCCGACACTGGGAACCAGCGTGGAAGGACCACCTGTCCTACCCACTTGAGCGCCGGTCCACACTTGGCCGGCGTGCGGACAGGATCCGACCACCGCGGCGGTCCCGGACGGCACCACCTCCGGCGACCGCATCACGGGGAGGATCGCAGAGCGAAGCGAGGGTACGCGTATGTGCCAGCACCGTCCTGAGTGCCCGTCGGCCGAGTCCGAGGACCGCGAGGCGGCCGTCTCGGTGGCCCGCCACCCGGAGCAGGGCTGGAGCCTGCTCTGCAACGGCGTCGTCCTGTTCGAGGACACCGGAGAACTGCTGCCCGACGGCCGGGTGATCGCCCCGCGCCGTCCCGTCGCCCACGCGGCCTGACCGAACGGTCCGGCCGGACGGCGGGGGCAGCCGCCGACTCGGCCGGCGAAACGGGCAGGGCCCCGGCGGAAGACTCCGCCGGGGCCCTGCCGTCCGATCCGGGCCTGCGGGCCCGGTCCGGTCAGACGCCGTACTCGTCCAGCGGCGGGCAGGAGCAGACCAGGTTGCGGTCGCCGTACGCGCCGTCGATCCGGCTGACCGGCGGCCAGTACTTGTCCGCCGGGTTCACGCCCGCCGGGAAGACGGCCTCCTGCCGCGAGTAGCCGTGCGCCCAGTCGCCGGCCAGCGTGGCGGCGGTGTGCGGGGCGTTGCGCAGCGGGTTGTCGTCGGCCGCCCACTCGCCCGAGCCGACCTTGTCGATCTCGGCGCGGATGGTGATCATCGCGTCGCAGAACCGGTCGATCTCGTGCAGGTCCTCGGACTCGGTCGGCTCGATCATCAGCGTGCCGGCCACCGGGAAGGACATCGTCGGCGCGTGGAAGCCGTAGTCGACCAGGCGCTTGGCGATGTCGTCCACCGTCACGCCCGTCTCCTTGGTCAGCGGACGCAGGTCGATGATGCACTCGTGCGCGACCAGCCCGCCCGGGCCGGTGTAGAGCACCGGGAAGTGCGGTGCCAGGCGCTTGGCGATGTAGTTGGCGTTCAGCACCGCGACCTGGGTCGCGTGCTTGAGGCCCTCGCCGCCCATCAGCCGGACGTACGCCCAGGAGATCGGCAGGATGGCCGCCGAGCCCCACGGCGCGGCCGAGACCGGGCCGACACCGGTGGCCGGGCCGGCCTCCGCCTGCAGCGGGTGGTTCGGCAGGTACGGCGCCAGGTGGGCGCGCACCGCGACCGGGCCGACGCCCGGGCCGCCGCCGCCGTGCGGGATGCAGAAGGTCTTGTGCAGGTTCAGGTGCGAGACGTCCGCGCCGAACTTGCCCGGCTTGGCCAGGCCGACCAGGGCGTTCAGGTTGGCGCCGTCCACGTAGACCTGGCCGCCGGCCTCGTGCACCAGGGCGCAGATGTCGGTGATCTGGGTCTCGTACACGCCGTGGGTGGACGGGTAGGTGACCATCAGCACGGCGAGGTTGTCGCGGTGCTGCTCGATCTTGGCCTTCAGGTCCTCGACGTCCACGTCGCCGTCGGCCAGGGTCTTCACCACGACCACGCGCATGCCGGCCATCACCGCGGAGGCCGCGTTGGTGCCGTGCGCCGAGGACGGGATCAGGCAGACGTCGCGCTGGGTGTCGCCGTTGGCGTGGTGGTAGGCGCGCACGGCCAGCAGACCGGCGAACTCGCCCTGGGAACCCGCGTTCGGCTGGATCGACACGGCGTCGTAGCCGGTCACCTCGACCAGCTGCTGCTCCAGCTGGCGGATCAGGGTCAGGAAGCCCTGGGCCTGGTCGATCGGCGCGAAGGGGTGCATCTGGCCGAACTCCGGCCAGGTCACCGCCTCCATCTCGGTGGTCGCGTTGAGCTTCATGGTGCAGGAGCCCAGCGGGATCATGCCGCGGTCCAGCGCGTAGTCCCGGTCCGACAGGCGGCGCAGGTAGCGCAGCATGGCGGTCTCCGAGCGGTGGCTGTGGAAGACCGGGTGGGTCAGGTACTCGTCCTCGCGCAGCAGCGCGGCGGGCAGCGTCTCGGCGGCCTCGGCGACCTCGCCGGCGGGAACGCCGAACGCGGCCCAGACGCCGGCCAGGTGCTCGCGGGTGGTGGTCTCGTCGGTGGAGACGGAGATCCGGTCCTCGCCGTCCTGGTACACGTTGATGCCGTTGGCGCGGGCGGCGGCGGCGATCTCGGCGGCGCGGCCCGGGACGACGGCGGTGACGGTGTCGAAGAACTCGCCGTGCAGCAGCTCGACGCCGCCGGCCCGCAGGCCCTCGGCGAGGGCGGCGGCGTAGCGGTGGGTGCGGCGGGCGATGTCGGCCAGGCCGTCCGGGCCGTGGTAGACGGCGTACATCGAGGCCATCACGGCGAGCAGCACCTGGGCGGTGCAGATGTTGCTGGTGGCCTTCTCGCGGCGGATGTGCTGCTCGCGGGTCTGCAGCGCCAGGCGGTAGGCGCGGTTGCCGTCGGCGTCGACGGAGACGCCGACCAGGCGGCCGGGCAGCGAGCGGGCGTACTCGGTACGCACCGACAGGTAGCCGGCGTGCGGGCCGCCGAAGCCCATCGGCACACCGAAGCGCTGCGTGGTGCCGCAGGCGATGTCGGCGCCCAGCGCGCCCGGGGACTTGAGCAGGGTCAGTGCCAGCAGGTCGGCGGCGACGGCGACGATCGCGCCCAGGCCGTGCGCCTGCTCGATCACCGGGGCGAGGTCGCGGACCACACCGGTGGCACCCGGGTACTGGAGCAGCACGCCGAAGACGCCGCGCTCGGCGATCTCGGCCGGGATGCCCTCGGACAGGTCGGCGACGACGACCTCGACACCGGTCGGCACGGCGCGGGTGTTGATCACCGCGAGGGTCTGCGGCAGGGTCTCGGCGTCGACCAGGAAGACACCGCCCTTGACCTTGGTGACACGGCGGGCGAGCGCCATCGCCTCGGCGGCCGCGGTGCCCTCGTCCAGCAGCGAGGCGCCGGAGGTCGACAGGCCGGTCAGGTCGGAGACCAGGGTCTGGAAGTTGAGCAGCGCCTCCAGGCGGCCCTGCGAGATCTCCGGCTGGTACGGGGTGTAGGCGGTGTACCAGGCCGGGTTCTCCATGACGTTGCGCAGGATCACCGGCGGGGTGAAGGTGCCGTAGTAGCCCAGGCCGATCATCGGCTGGAGCACCTGGTTGCGGTCGGCCAGCTCGCGCAGCTCGGCGAGGACCTGGGCCTCGGTCCGGCCCGCGGGCAGGTCCAGGGCGGTGATGGAACGGATCGCCTCGGGCACCGCGGTGGCGGCGAGCTCGTCCAGCGAGCCGTAGCCGACGGACGCCAGCATCTTCTCCTGCGCGGCGGCGTCGGGGCCGATGTGGCGGTTCTCGAAGGGACTGGCCAGCTCAAGCTCGGTGAGGGTCGAGGCGCCGGTGGGGCGTCCCGCGTTCGGCTGGGCGTTCATGGTGGTCGAGGCCTCCTGGTCACGGACCGGCGGGGGTACGCACGCCGGCCGGCCTCGCCGCTGCGGGCGGCGGACAAACCTGGGCGGGCGGACCCGACAGGCCTCCCCCTCTGTCATCGGGACCTGAGAGCTTCACCCGCACGGGGCGCTGTGGGCGCTCCGCCGGCTTGCACCGTCGGTGAGGGTGGTGATCGCCGGCTTCCGTGCCGACGCTCCTGCCCTGCTTTCCAGAGTGACCTACCCCACACGGTACGGATGCCTGAGAGATTCCGGGGAGGAGTTGCTCCTTCGGCGCCCCGACCAGCGGTTTTCGTTGTCGGAGACTCTCCCGAGCGGGCTCTGCGGTCGCCGCCCAGGGTACCAGCGGGAGGCCTCCCGATCACGGGTGCGTCGGGTCACTCGAGGTCTACGCGCGTCCCCCGGACGGCCGATCGCACGACCCCGTCCGGCGCACCCCGCTCGCGCCCGTCCGATTCATGGCATTTGGTGTGAAGTGGCGGACGGGACGGGTGCTCCGGCCGCCCTGCTGCGGGAGTTCCGCAGGCCCAGCGCACGCGGGAGGAAAGAAGTGCAGACCGACATCGACCCCCGGGACCTCATCGGTCACAAGGCCGTCGACCGCAACGGAGACAAGATCGGCACGGTCGACGAGGTCTACCTGGACGACGCCACCGGCCGGCCCGAGTGGGCCGCGGTCCGGACCGGCATCTTCGGCCGGGACGCCTTCGTCCCGCTGACCACCAGCGAGTTCGCGGGCGACGAACTGCGGGTGCCGTACGACAAGTCGCTGGTGAAGGAGTCACCGGACTTCGGCGTCGGCCAGCACCTGTCCCCCGCCCAGGAGCTCCAGCTCTACCGCTACTACGGGCTCGACACCCCGATGGACAGCCGTCCACACGGGAACGGGAGCCGGGCCAAGCAGCCCGACCTCGACTTCGGCACCACGGCGGCCGCTGCCGCCGCCACCACGACCGCCGCGGCCCCGGCCAAGCCACTCACCTTCCACAGCCCCGAGCGATCCCCCGAGCACGCCCCGGCGAGGCCCCCCGCTGCCGCCGCCACGCCCGTCACCCCCGACAGCGCCAGGACCGCCCCGGAGGCCGACACCCGGACCCCCGGCACCCCCGCGGCCGCCACCCCGCCGACGGCGGCGCCCGCCCCCGCCGCACCCGCCATGGAACCGAAGCAGTCGCAGCCCGCCCCCATGCCCACCCCGGCGGCGGCCACCACGACCGCCACCGCGCACTCGGGCACCCCCACGGCCGCCCCGAGCAGCCCGGTCGAGATCACCTGCCGCGAGGAGCGGCTGGAGGTCACCACCGAGTGGCACGTCCTCGGCACCGCGAAGCTGCGCAAGTACGTGACGACCGAACAGGTCGAGCGCCGCGTTCCGGTGGTCCGCGAGCGCGTCCGGGTCGAGCGGACGCCGATCAGCGAGGCCGAGCGCGCCACGCTCACCGACAAGGAGATCGCCGAGACCGTCCAGGAGGTCACTCTCCGTGAGGAACGTGCGGTGGCCCGCAAGTACCTCGCGCCCGTCGAGCGGATCCGCCTGGTCGTCGAGCGGTACACGACCGAGGAGGTGATCCGGGAGGAACTCCGTCGCGAGCACGTCGAGGTCCACGACACCACGAACCCCCACACCCCACCGTCCGCCTTCACTCCCGACACCCCCCGCCCGGCCCCAGCACGCCCGCTCGCCTGACCGCCCCCACCAGCAAGGGCCCCGGACACCGTCCGGGGCCCTTGTCGCGTACCCGACCCTTCGACTTTGCCAAAGCTTAACCACTCGATATTTGACACTCTGAAGTATCTCCCTGCATGGTTACTTCAGTTCATTCACTATGTACGGGAGGAAGCAACCGTGAGTGAGGCACCACAGCCCACCACCGCGGCCGAGAAGCAGAGCAGCGCCCGGGTCCTGCCGGCCCTCATCCTGGCGATGCTGTCGTTCAGCGTGGTGCAGACCGCGGTCGTCCCGATCCTGCCCTCGCTGGCCAAGGAACTGAGCGTCTCCGCCTCCAGCATCACCTGGCTGATGACCGCCAACCTGCTCTCCGCAGCCGTGCTGACTCCCCTCCTGGGCCGTTTCGGCGACCTCCGGGGCCGTAAGCCGATGCTGCTGATCTCGCTGGCCGGCCTGGTCGCCGGTTCGGCGCTGGCGGTCAGCACCCACTCCTTCACCTGGCTGGTCGTCGCCCGTGTCCTCCAGGGCGCCGGCGGCGGTGTCCTGCCGCTCGCGATCAGCATCGTCCGTGACGAGCTGCCCAAGCAGAAGGTGACCGGCGGCGTCGCCGCCATCAGCGCCTCGATGGGCGTCGGCTCCGGCCTCGGCCTGGTCGCCACCGGTCTCCTGCTGGAGCACTGGGACTACAAGTCGATCTTCTGGATGGGCCTGGTCTTCGGCCTGATCGCCATCGCCCTGGTCGCCTTCCGCGTGCCGACCGACCCGGTCACCGACAAGGAGGGCGGCGCCGACCCGCTGGGCGCCCTCACCCTGGCCGGCTGGCTCTCCGCGCTGCTGGTCGCGGTCAGCCAGGGCAACCACTGGGGCTGGACCTCCAACAAGACGCTCGGCCTCTTCGCCGTCGCCGCCGTGGTCGCCCTGGTCTGGGGGATCATCGAGACCAAGGTCGCGCACCCCCTGGTGGACATGAAGATGATGGCCCGTCCGGCCGTCGCCTTCACCAACGTGGCCGGCCTGCTCATCGGCTTCGGCATGTACGGCTCCTTCATGGTCATCAGCAACTTCGCCCAGACCCCGGAGAAGCTGACCCACTACGGCTTCACCGCCACCGTGCTGCACGCCGGCATCATGCTGCTGCCGTCCGCGATCGGCTCGATGGTCGCCGCCCCGGTCGGCGCCCTGCTGATCGCCCGTCGCGGCCCGCGCCTGCCCCTGGTCCTCGGTGGCGTCCTCGGCGCCGTCGCGATGGCCTACCTCGCCGTGCGCCACGGCCGAGAGGGCGACATCTACACCGCCTCGGCGATCTTCGGTCTCGGCGTCGGCCTCGCCTTCGCCGCGATGCCGGCCTACATCAACGGCGCCGTCCCGGCCGAGCAGAGCGGCATCGCCAACGGCATGAACTCCGTGCTGCGCACGGTCGGCGGCGCGATCGGCACCGCCGTCATGGCCGCCATCCTGACCGGCGACACCCTGAAGCTGCCGCCGCAGATCCCGCTCTCCCTGCCCACCCTGGACGCCTACAAGCACGCGTTCTGGACCGCGGCCGTCGTCTGCATCGTCGCCGGCGTCGTCCCCTTCCTGATCCGCGGCGCCAAGTCGGCCGCCACCCCGACCGTCCTCGGCGGCTCGGCCCAGCAGGACTCCAGCCCCGCGCTGGCCAAGACCGACGCCTGACGAGGCGTCCGGCCCCCGCGCCCAGGGACAGGGCGCGGGGCCCCGGTCCCCGTACGTCGCGAGGGCATCACGAACGTACGGGGTCCGGCACGGTGATCGGCCCCACCCGGTACTCCCCCACCGGGTGGGGCCGCTTCGCGTTCCGGGCCCGCTCCGCAGGCCCGCCTCCCCGCCCGCTCAGCCGCCCCCGTCCGACGCGCCGTCCCCGCCCTCGTCCCCGCCCTCCTCCCGGCGCAGCGGCAGCGGCCGGGAGGGTTCGAGCGCCGGGTCGTCCACCGCGAAGGTCCGCACCCGCCCCGGCCCGCTCCACGGCGTCTCGAACCGCACGGTGACCCGCCCGACGCCACTGCCCTGCACCCAGCCCGGCCCGAACTCCTCGTGCCGGACATCCTGTCCGGGCATCCAGCGCCGCACCACGACGACCTCGGGCTCCTCCTCGGCCTGCTGCGCCGCGGCCGCGACCTCGGCGTGCTCCGCGGCCTCCTCCCGCAGCGCCTGGGCGAACAGGTCCTCCTGGGTGTAGTCGGCGAGTTGGGCGACGCCCACGCCGAGCAGCCGGACCCCGCCGGTGATGTCCACCTGCTCGGCCAGCCGGCGCGCGGTCGCGGTGATCACCGCCTCGTCGTCGGTGGGTCCGCCGAGCGTCTCCGAGCGGGTCAGCGTCGAGAAGTCGAACCGCCGGACCTTGAGCACCACCGTCCGCCCCGAGCGCCCGGCCGCCCGCAGCCGCCGTACGCACCGGCCGGCCAGCGCCTCGACCTCGCGCAGCACCCGCTCCCGGTCGGCCAGGTCGACCTCGTAGGTGTCCTCCACCGACACCGACTTGGCGTCCTGGTCGGCGATCACCGGCCGGTCGTCCAGGCCGGTGGACATCTGGAAGATCCCGGCGCCGTGCGCCCGTCCGACCAGCTGCACCAGCTCCGCCTCCCCCGCCTCCGCGAGGTCGGCCACCGTGTTCAGCCCGGCCCGGCGCAGCACCTGCTCGGTGGCCGGCCCGATCCCGGGCAGCGCCCGCACCGGCATCGGCCCCAGCACGGCCCGCTCCTGCCCGGGCTCGATCATGACCAGCCCGTCCGGCTTGGCCCGCTCGGAGGCGATCTTGGCCATCAGCTTGGATCCGGCCGCCCCGACCGAGCCGGTCAGCCCGGTCAGCCGCCGGATGTCCGCCCGCAGGTCCTCGGCCAGCGCCAGGACCAGCCGCTCGCCAGTCTCGTGGTCCGCCTCCAGCAGCGCGGGACCGTACGCACCGGCCTCCAGGTCCACGAAGGCCTCGTCCAGGCTCAGCGGCTGCACCAGCGGGGACAGCTGCCGCAGCAGCCCCATCACGATCTCGCTGTTCCGCCGGTAGGCCTCGAACCGCCCCGTCAGGAAGGCGGCGTTGGGGCAGAGCCGGCGCGCCTGCGCCATCGGCATCGCCGAGTGCACCCCGAACCTCCGCGCCTCGTACGAGGCCGTGGAGACCACCCCGCGACCGCCGAGCCCACCGACGACCACCGGCTTGCCGCGCAGGCTCGGCTTGGCCGCCTGCTCCACCGCCGCGAAGAAGGCGTCCATGTCGAGGTGGATGATGCTCGGCAGAGATCGCACCCGCCGATCATCGCGTACGGGTCCGACAGTGCGTACGACCCGGGCCGGACGGCCCGCGACGGGCCACCGGCGGCACGGGACGGGCGCTACTTCCCCGCCGCCTCCGCCAGCGCCTTCGGAATGCCGTCCTCCTTGGGCCCGAGGAACAACGGGTCCGGCCGCAGCCAGGCGTTGGCCGCCGCCTTGCCCGCCCCGGCGACCTCCCGCAGCCCGCCGTACAGCCAGGTCGCGTCGTGCCACTCCGGCACCCCGACCGCGTACGAGCGGATGCCCGCCGCCTCGCACAGCGCCAGCGCCCGGCGGACGTGGAAGTCCTGGCTGACCAGCACCGCGTGGTCCACCCCGAAGATCCGGCGCGCCCGGGTGCAGGAGTCCCAGGTGTCGAAGCCGGCGTAGTCCCGGACCACCCGGTCCTCGGGCACCCCGTGCTGGGTCAGGTACGTGTACATCGCGTCGGGCTCGTCGTACTCGACCCGCCCGTTGTCCCCGGTCACCAGGATCGCCTGCACCTTCCCCTCCCGGTACAGGTCCAACGCCGCGACCAGCCGGTGCTCCAGGTACGGCGAGGGCTTCCCCTCGTCCAGCCCTGCGCCGAAGACCACCGCGACCGGCGCCGCGGGCGCGCTCTCCACCGTGCCCACCCGGTCGCCCGCGGAGAACCACACCCAGGCGCTCGGCGCCAGCGCCAGCGAGCAGAGCACCGTCCCGAGCTGGAACAGCCTGCGCTGCGTCCGCCGCTGCCGCAGCCGCGCCCCCAGCAGCCCGGCCCTGCGCCGCAGCAGCCCCGATATCCCGGTGCCGTCTCCCACGTGCCCTCCCTCGATCACGCCAGTTCAGGGAACACGACGGGGCCGCGGGTCCGAACGGTTCCCCGTCCGGGCCCGCGGCCCCGTCGAACTCCTGCTCAGACCGCCCGGTTGCGCCGCTGCGCCAACTCGTCGGCCGGGTCGTGCCCGACCAGCGTCTCGCCGGTGTCGGTGCGCTCCGCGTGCAGCCTCCCGAGGGTGAGCTCCAGCTCCTGCCAGACCGCTCCGACCGCGATGCCGAAGACCCCCTGACCGCCCTTCAGCAGGTCCACCACCTGCTGCGGCGTGGCGCACTCGTACACCGTCGCGCCGTCGCACATCAGCGTCATCCCGGCCAGGTCGGCCTGGGCGGCGCCCTGCAGGTGGGCGACCGCCACCCGGATGTTCTGCAGCGAGACACCCGCGTCGAGCAGCCGCTTCACGATCTTCAGCAGCAGGATGTCGCGGAAGCTGTAGAGCCGCTGGCTGGTCGACGGGTACGCGGTGCGGACGCTGGGCTCCAGCAGTCCGGTGCGGGCCCAGTAGTCCAGCTGGCGGTAGGTGATGCCGGCCGCCGCGCAGGCCGTCGGGCCGCGGAAGCCGAGCAGCTCGGACGTCGGCGCCAGCCGTTCGATGCTCGGCTGACCCGGTTGTACGGCCGGGAACCTGCCCATCCGGGGGAGATCCGTGACGGTGCGAGCGGTGCGCGGCATGTGCACGGCGCACCGGCCTCCCACGGCCGCGTCATCGCCGGTGCTGCTCATGCCTGCCTCCGTCCACTTGTGCTGCGGGCAACCCGACTGCGGGCATCGGCCACCCGGACAGCCACTCCTGACGGTAGGCAGTCCCCTATGACCCGTCAACGATCGCCACGCCGGACCGGACAAACCACATCACTCAGGAGAGTGGTTTTTCGTGCCCCTAGTGTGGGTAGATGGACGGTTTTTGGCAAAACGGTAGGCCAAACGGCCGCGCGCCCGGCCCCCGCTACTGCGGGCCGCTGCCCCCGAAGTCCTCGGGCGAGACCTGGTCGAGGAACTCGCGGAACTTCTCGACCTCGTCCTCCTGCTCGTCCGGGATCGCGATGCCCGCCTCGGCGAGCACCTCCTCGCTCCCGTAGATCGGCGTGCCGGTGCGCAGCGCCAGCGCTATGGCGTCGGACGGCCGGGCGCTCACCTCGACCCCGCCGGCGAACACCAGCTCGGCGTAGAACACGCCCTCCCGCAGGTCGGTGATCCGGACCTCGGTGAGCTGCTGGCCGAGCGCCTCCAGGACGTCCTTGAACAGGTCGTGCGTCAGCGGGCGCACCGGGGTCATGCCCTGCTGGGCGAAGGCGATCGCGGTCGCCTCGCCGGGGCCGATCCAGATCGGCAGGTAGCGATCTCCCCCGACCTCCCGCAGCAGCACGATCGGCTGGTTGGAAGGCATCTCCACTCGGACACCCACGACGTCGAGCTCATTCACACAGGCAACCCTATGGCTCCGCTCCCGGATATGAAAGCGCAGAGCCGACGCCGCTGGTCAGCGAGGTGCGGCCGGTGCCGCAGGGCGTGTCGGACGCGCCCGGCCACGTCGGGAGCCGCTATCCGCGGGCCCGCAGGCCGGCCTGGACCATCGCCGCGTGCAGCCGTACGGACAGCGTCGCGAGCTCCCGGGCGGTGGCCTCCGCGTGCGCCCTGGTCTGTGGGTTCCGGTGTCGGCGCAGCGGCGCCACCACCTGCTCCACCAGCGCGATCTCGCGGTCCGCCGCGGCCTTCATGGCCCGCAGGTGGCGGGGCTCCAGCCCGTACCGGCCGAGCTCCGCGACCAACCGGGCCACCTGGAGCGCCTCACCGTCGTAGCCGCCGTCCGGGCCCGGGGCGACCAGCCCGTAGGACTCCCACTCCGCCAGCTCCTGCTCCCCGGCCTCGGCCGCCGCCAGCAGCTCGGCGCGCCCCAGCCGGACGCCGGAGGGCACCTCGCCGGCGGCCACCAGCTCCCGGTCCGCCTCCTCCAGCGGTCCGGGCCGGGTGTCGGCGGAGGGCAGCGCGGGCGGGTTCTCGCCGCGCTCGATGGCGTCCAGGTGCTCCCGGATCACCCGCAGCGGCAGGTAGTGGTCCCGCTGCATGCGCAGGACGTAGGCCAGCCGCTCGACGTCGGCCGGGCTGAACTTGCGGTACCCCGAGGGCGTGCGCTGCGGCTCGACCAGTCCCTCCGTCTCCAGGAAGCGGATCTTGGAGATCGTGACCTCGGGGAAGTCGTCGCGCAGGAAGGCCAGCACCGCGCCGATGCTCAGCAGCTCGTCACCGCCGCGCCGGCGGCCAGCGGGCCGTTCGGCCCGGACCGGCTGCCGCGGGCCCGCGACCACCGCGCGCCCGCCGCGGTCCGCCTGCGGACCGGACGGGGTTGGGGTGGCCGCCCCGAGAGAAGAGGAAGGGGTATTCGTATTCACTCGGGCTCCCGCCGACGTCGTTTTCAGTACCCCCGGTGGTGGCCGGCGAAGAACACCAGCCGGTACTTCCCGATCTGCACCTCGTCGCCGTTGTTCAGCGACACCTCGTCGATCCGCTCCCGGTTCACGTAGGTGCCGTTGAGGCTGCCCACGTCCGCGACACTGAAGCCGGCCGGGGTGCGGCGGAACTCCACGTGCCGGCGCGAGACCGTGACGTCGTCCAGGAAGATGTCACCCTGCGGGTGACGACCCGCCGTGGTGATGTCCGAGTCCAGCAGGAAGCGGCTGCCGGAGTTCGGGCCGCGCTGCACGATCAGCAGGGCCGAGCCCGGCGGCAGCGCGTCGATCGCCGACAGCACCTCGGCCGACAGGGCCGGCGTGGCGCCGGTGCCGGTCGTGGCGCTGGGGTCGTACGACTCCAGGCCGGAGATGGAGATGGTCGACGTGGTCTCCGCAGCCCCCTCCGGGAGCAGGCCGCCGCGCAGCGCCGTGCCGCAGTTTGAACAGAACCGGGCCGAGGCCGGGTTCTGGTTGCCGCACCTGGGGCACGGAGTGGGGCCAGCCATGTTCACAGCCTCCTGGCGGGGCACACCCGACGGGTTGTGCCCGGCGTACGGATCCGGGGCAAACCCTCCACCGGAGGTTGAGGGTCCTGACGGGAAACCTATGCGCGGCTCGCCGGAAGGGTCAACCGACGCGCCGTAGCCCGCCGGATTGGCCGCATACTGGGCGGCGCCGCCGTCCCGGTAGAGCTGCTGGCCGTACGGCGCGGCCTCGGGGGCCGGACGCATGCCCGGCACCGCGGGCTCGTCCTCCGACCGGCGGTGACGCGCGGTGGGCGCCTCGACGGCGGCCGCGTCACGGCCCTTGTTGCGACCGAACAACTTCGAGAAGAAACTCACGGGCGAATCCCCTTGCGTGTGACAGACCCGCCCGCGGGGCAGGGTGAGAACCTCGGACATGCTGCGAGCCCGATCCTTGCGGCTCGCCGGAGTGGTACTTCGTCGGTTGGTGCTGCGGTTGTTGCTCCGGAGCGTACTGGTGCGAACCAGTCTCGCCCATGTGACGGCGGCACCCCGCAGCGGGTGCCGCCCGCCCTTGACGGGCCGTTCGTCGGGCGCCCCGTCACTTCGAAGCCGGCTTGGCGTACTGCGGCGACTTCGGGTCCACGAGGGCGTCGACGACCACCTTCTGCTGCGGGGCGATCGTCGCCCGCGCCTGGTGGCTCTCCAGCGTGCGGACGACACCTCCCGGGATGTTCAGCGCGGGTGTCAGATCCTGCGGGTTCCCCACGACCGTGAAGCGGTAGGGCTGCGAGACCTTCTTCCCGTCGATCTGCACCCCACCGGCCGACAGGTCGGTGAAGTAGGTGTTGACCACCACGCGCACATCGTTGATCTGAATCGCCTCCGCCCCCGCCGCTCGAAGTTCTTGCAGGGTGTCCAGCAGCATATCTGCCTTCACCTGCCCTTGGGGATCATCGACCGTGAGTACGATGCCCGGACCAGTGGCTTTGGCGGTGCCGGCGAGCACACCGAGCTCCGTCATCTTCTTCCTGGTCTGCTCCTGGGCCTCCTTGGCCTGGTTGGAGCTGTTCTCCAACTTCGCCAGGGACTGCTCCAGCTCCGCCTTCTCCTGCTGGAGACGCTGCTGCCGGCTGTCCAGTTCGTCGAGGATCCGCACCAGGTCCTCCTGGCGGGCCCCGCGCAGCTGACTGTGATGGTCGTTGGTCGACCGCACCTGGATCGCCAGCCCCAGACCGAGCGAGAACAGCAGCAGTGCCACCACCAGCTGCCCGCGCGACAGCCGCGGCGGCCAGATCGCCGCCTTCAGCCGCCGTCGGCCGGCGTTCCGGTCCGCGGCGGGGTCAGGCTCGGCTTCCGGCTCCGGCTCCGGCTCCGGCGATGCTTCCGGCTTGTGCTCGGGCTCGGCGACAGGCACGGGTGCCGGCGCGGACTTCGCCGCGGGCTCGGCCACGGACTCGGCGTCCGGCTCGGCCTCGGGCGCCGGCTCGGCGGGCTTCGTGAGCCGCAGCGTCGGCTCAGGCCCCGTACCGGCGTCAGGCTCGGCCTCGGCGTCGGGCTTCCCCTCCGACGCCTCCCCGGACTCCTCGGACTCGGCGGCCTCCCCGGCCGTCTCGACAGCCCCGCTGGCCTCCGCCGCCCCCGCCGCCCCGGACCGCGCGTCCGGCTCCGGCTCGGGTCCGTTCGCGGCCTTCTCGACAGGCTTCTCGACGGCCTGCTCGACGGGCTTCTCGCCCGACTCCTCGCGCGGCTTCCCGGCGGTCGGCTCCACCGCCACCGCCTCCCGCTTCTCCTCCGCCGCCCCGCGGCCCGGCTCAGGCGCGGAAGACATGGCGCCGGATCGCGGCCGCGTTGGAGAAGATGCGGATGCCGAGGACGACGACCACGCCGGTGGACAGCTGCGAGCCGACCCCCAGCTGGTCGCCGAGGAAGACGATCAGTGCCGCGACCACCACGTTCGACAGGAACGAGACGATGAACACCTTGTCGTTGAAGATCCCGTCGAGCATCGCCCGGACGCCGCCGAACACGGCGTCCAGCGCCGCCACCACCGCGATCGGCAGGTAGGGCACGACGGCGTCCGGCACCTCGGGTTGGACGAAGAGGCCGACGACCACCCCGATCACAAGACCCAGTACGGCAATCACGGTCTGGCTGCTCCTGTCCCTGTCGTGGTCTTGGTGGCTCCGGTCGTCGGACGCCGTTTGGGGGTGGGGGTACCGCCGGACGCGGCCGACGACCCGGAGGCGGAAGGCGAGGCCGATGGTGAGACGGACGCGCCGGGGCTCTCCTGGGTTCCGGCTCCGGCCGAGGGCGTACCGCCCGGGGCCGCCGGGGGCGACGCCTCGGGCGTCACCGGCTGCGCGGTCCGCAGCGTGAGCCCGACCGCGGCCGGCAGCGTCAGGTTCTTCTGGACGGAGAGCGTCGACTTGATGCCGTACTGCTCCTGGAGCAGCCGCAGGTACTGCCCGGCCATGTCCTTCTCGAAGGCCGTGAGGAGCTTCGAGCCGTCCCCGATCGCCTGGATGTTGTAGGGCGGCACCAGCGGCCGGTTGTCCACCAGCACCGCCTCGCCCGCAGCCCGGATCGCGGACAGCGCGGTCAGCCGCTGGCCGTTGATCGCGATCGCCTCGGCCCCGGATCCCCAGAGGCCGTTCACCACCAGCTGGAGGTCACGGTCCCGCAGCCGGCCGCTGTTGGAGAAGCCCTGCCCGGCCCGCGGGTCGACGTTGCCGCCGAGGCCCGTACCGGCGGCGTCCTCCAGGACGAGCTTCACGCCCGGCCCGGTGACCTGGCCCAGGCCCACCGCCTCGGCCATCCCCCCGGTGTCGCCCGCCCCCGACGCGAGCGCCTGCTGCTGCGTGGTGTCGACCTTGAGCCGCAGCTCCTGCACCTGCTTCTGCAGCCGGTCGGCCGAGGTGTTGCTGTCGTTGATCCGGTGGATCAACGCATCCCGCTCCTTGGCCAGCGAGGGCTCGGCCTTGTGCGCGTTCACCGCGCCCACCGTCACCACCGCGCCGACCAGCGACAGTCCGGCGCCCAGCGTGAGCAGCCCCTGCCAGGTGCCGGGTATCCGACTGTCGCGGGCACCGCCGCGGGCAGCGGCCGCCTCCGCGTAGCCCTCGTCCAGGCTGTGGTCCATGACGTTGGTCAGCAAGGACATCGAGGCATCCGGACGGTTGTACCGTCCGTCCGGGGCACTCGGTGTCGGCGTCGCTGGCATGGAGACCATCGTCCCACGTCGCCGAGAGGGCCATTGCACGGCCCCTGAGCTGCACACACGCTGCACACATGACGGCGAGTGACGGATTGTTCCGAATGATGTGAAAACGGACAGCGGGGCGCACGGATCACACCGTGCGCCCCGCCGTTCGAGGCAGCTCCGAGCCCGGTTCCCGACCGTGCCCGGCTCAGGTCCTCGGCTCGGCCGGGGCCGTCACCGCCCCGCCCCGTCGACCACGGCCGCCCACTCGTCCAGCAGCGCCTCGGTGGCCTCGTCGTCGGGGCCCTCCGCCCACAGGTGGGTGACCGCCTCGGCCGGGTCCGGTAGCACCAGCGTCCAGCGCCCGTCCGCCTCGACCACCCGGACGCCGTCGGTGGTGTCCAGCCGACGGCTTCCGGCCGCCTCCACCACCGAGCGCATGACCATGCCCTTGGCCGCCCACGGCGTCGCGATGTCCCGGCGACGGATGTGCGCCTGCGGGATCCGCGCGTCGATCTGGCTCAGCGTGAGCTGGGTCCGCGCCACCAGGCCGACCAGCCGGACGAACGCCGCGGCGCCGTCCAGCACCCCGCTGAACTCGGGCACCACGAAGCCGCCGCGCCCGTCCCCGCCGAACACCGTGCCCTCGGCGGAGGCCGCCTTCGCGAGGTCGTCCGGCGTCGTCGTGGTCCAGATGACCTGGGTGCCGTGGTACGCGGCGACCTGCTCGGCGATCCGCGTGGTGGTCACCGGCAGTGCCACCTGCCCGCTGCGCCGCTCGGCCGCGACCAGGTCGAGCAGCACCAGCAGCGCCCGGTCGTCGTCGATCACCCGACCGAGCTCGTCCACGAACGCGACGCGCTCGCCCACCGGGTCGAACCGCACCCCGAAGGCCGCCCGCGAGGAGGCGACCAGCTCGCCGAGCCTGGCCAGGCCGGCCCGGCGCTCCTCCGCGTCCTCGGTCGGCCGCGCCTCGTCCAGCCCGGTGGAGACGGTGAGCGCCTCGACCCCGAGCCGGCCGAGGATGCTCGGCAGAACGAGGCCCGCGCTGCCGTGCGCGGTGTCCACGACCACCTTCAGCCCGGCCTCCCGGACCCCGGTGGTGTCCACCGTCCTCAGCAGGTTGCCGGCGTAGGAGTCGAAGACGCTGGACGGGAAGGTGAGGTCCCCGATCTCACCGGGGAAGGCCCGACGGAACTCCTGGCGCGCGTAGACCCGGTCGAGCTTCCGCTGGCCGGCCTGCGAGAGGTCCGCCCCGCGCTCGTCGAAGAAGAGGATGTCCAGCGAGTCCGGCACGCCGGGCGTGGTCCGCAGGAAGATCCCGCCCGCGCTCCCCCGTGCCGTGTGCTGCCGGGCCACCGGCATGGGCACGTTCTCGAGGTCGCGGACGTCGATCGCGGAGGTCTGGAGCGCCGAGATCATCGCCCGTTTGAGCGCACGCGCGCCACGCGAGTGGTCACGCGCGATGGTGACGGTGGCGCCCTTCTTGAGCGTCGTCGCGTACGCCCCGGCGAGCCGCACGGCCAGCTCCGGGGTGATCTCGACGTTCAGGACGCCCGAGACGCCGCGGACCCCGAAGAGGTGCTCCTGGCCGCGCGACTCCCAGATCACCGAGGTGTTGACGACGGCGCCGGCCTCGATGGTCTTGAACGGGTAGACCCGGACGTTCGCCCCGATGATCGACTCCTCGCCGACCAGGCACTCGTCCCCGATCACCGCGCCGTCCTCGATCCGCGCGGCCCGCATCACGTCGGTGTTCTTGCCGACCACGCAGCCCCGCAGATTGCTCTGCGGCCCGACGTACACGTTGTCGTGCACCACCGCCTTGTGCAGGAACGCGCCGCGCTTGACGACCACGTTGCTGCCCAGCACGGTGTGCTCGCGGATCTCCACGCCGGCCTCGACCTTGGCGTAGTCCCCGATGTACAGCGGCCCGCGCAGCACCGCCTCTGGGTCCACCTCGGCGCCCTCGGCGACCCAGACGCCCGGGGAGATCTCGAACCCGTCGAGCTCGACGTCGACCTTTCCCTCCAGGACGTCCGCCTGGGCCTTGCCGTAGCTCTCGTGGGTGCCCACGTCCTCCCAGTAACCCTCGGCGACGTAGCCGTAGACCCGCTTGCCCTCCTTCAACAGCTGTGGGAAGACATCGCTCGACCAGTCGACGGACTCACCCGCCGCGACGTAGTCGAAGACCTCGGGCTCCATCACGTAGATACCGGTGTTCACGGTGTCGGAGAAGACCTGCCCCCAGGTCGGCTTCTCCAGGAAACGCTCGACCCTGCCCTCGTCGTCCGTGATCGTGATGCCGAACTCCAGTGGATTCGGCACCCTCGTGAGGCAGACGGTGACCAGAGCGTTCTTGCTGCGGTGAAAGTCGATCAATTCCGAGAGGTCGAAGTCGGTCAGCGCGTCACCGGAGATCACCAGAAAGGAATCGTCCTTGAGCGCGTCCTCTGCGTTCTTGACACTCCCCGCAGTGCCCAGTGGCGTCTCCTCGTGGGCATAGGTCAGATGCATGCCCAACTCTTCGCCGTCGCCGAAATAGTTCTTGACCAGCGACGCCAGGAACTGCACGGTGACGACGGTGTCGGAGAGACCGTGCCGCTTCAGCAGCCGAAGCACGTGCTCCATGATCGGCCTATTGGCGACCGGAAGCAGCGGCTTCGGCATGCTGGAGGTCATCGGGCGGAGTCGGGTGCCCTCGCCCCCTGCCATTACAACGGCTTTCATTACGGGTGCGTCCTCCTTCGCGGTGGTGGACCAGCAGGTCCATCAAAGCGTTCCAGAAGGTTCTCTACCCGGAAGGTCTCGTCCGACGCACCGATGAGGCGTGGGGCTTCTCTCAGATCATGTCTCAGACTGTGGACGCGGAGCCCGCGGCGCTCGCCCGGACGATCCGCCTCGCCTGAACCGCGTAAAGAATCGCGGCCCACCAGTACAGCGTCGTCCCCCACCAGATGAACGCCCAGCTCACCACCTCGGCCGGCCGCGCGATCCAGCTGTCCACGCTGCCGAGCAGCAGAAGCGGAAACGCGTACATCAGATTGAACGTCGCGGCCTTCCCCAGGAAACTCACCTGGAGCGGGCCGTAGCCGTGCCGGTTCAGAATCGGCAGCAGCGCGGCGATGAATACCTCACGGGCCAACAGGATCGCGGTGAGCCACCACGGCAGAATCTCACGCCAGGTCAGTCCGACCAGCGTGGAGAGCACATAGAGCCGGTCGGCCAGCGGATCGAGCAGCTGCCCCACCCGGCTGATCTGCCCCCACCGCCTGGCGAGCTTTCCGTCCAGGTAGTCGCTGACCCCGCTCAACGCGAGGATCAGCAGCGCCCAACCATCGTTGTTGGGCCCGTCGAAGACCGGCCACAGGATGAGCCAGAGAAACAGCGGAACACCGACCAGCCGGCCCATGCTCAGCATGTTGGGGATGGTGAGGACGCGATCGGTCTGGACCCGCGTCTCCTGGACCTCCACCCGGGGGCCTCCTGTCCCGTGTGACGACAATTGCATGTTGACCCTACAACAGAGAAGCCCCCGACCGGTTCGCCCGGCGGGGGCTTCTCTAGAAGAATTGTTCGGCGGCGTCCTACTCTCCCACAGGGTCCCCCCTGCAGTACCATCGGCGCTGTGAGGCTTAGCTTCCGGGTTCGGAATGTAAC
>NZ_JBICYZ010000022.1:0-120198 GCF_043201465.1 Kitasatospora sp. NPDC048298 | reverse complement strand
AGACCGCCACCCCACCCGCATCCACACACTCTGCACCCAACACGCCATCACAGCAGCGGCCTGACCCAGATCAAATACTTCGCCAGCAGAGTCGGCAGGCCGACTTCCTGCTCCTCCACCGCTGCAGCCGTCAGTCCGCCTCCACCAGCGGCTGTGCGAGCGCGTTGGGCTCGTGGGTCTCGTAGGCGGCGGTGACGGGCGCGTTCTGCCCGGCGGCGGGCGCCGCGTGCGACGGCGCCGCGTGGCCGAGCAGTGCGGTCGCCACGGCGGCGCTCACGATGGTCGCTTTCGCGAACCCTCCGGTCCACTCCGGCATGTGGTGCCTCCCCCGTTCGTCGCCCGCCCCTGCGGCGGGCGTCGGCCCCGACAGCGAACCACCGGTGGGGCCGGGCGACAACCCTCCCCGGTGGCGTACGACTTGATGAACTCTCCGGCAACCGGGGGCGGTTCGGGCACCCCGACCCCAGAAGTCTACAGCTGTATACTTTCGGGAGGGGCACTTCGTACGGGAGGGAAGCACGAGATGGATCTCAAGCTGATCGGCAAGCGCGCGCTCGTCACGGGTTCGAGCGCGGGGCTCGGCAAGGCCATGGTGAAACTGCTGGCGGCAGAGGGGGCGGCGGTCGTGGTGCACGGCCGGGACGAGGACCGCACGGAGGGCGTCGCGCGGGAGGTCCGCGAGGCCGGCGGGACGGCGCACGCGGTGGTCGGCGATCTCGCCGACGACGGTGGCGCCGAGGAGGTCGCCCGCGCCGCCACGGCGGACGGGCCCGTGGACATCCTGGTCAACAACGCGGGCTTCTACCGGCACCTTTCCTGGGCCGAGGCCACCCCCGACGAGTGGTGCGAGACCTACAACGCCAACGTCGTCTCGGGCGTGCGCATGATCCGGCACCTGGTCCCCGCGATGCGCGAACGCGGCTGGGGCCGGGTCGTCACCATCGGCGGCGGGCTCGCCTCCCAGCCGGCGGACGCCTTCCCCCAGTACAACGCCAGCCTGGCGGCCCGGCACAACCTCGCCGTCTCGCTCGCCCGCGAGCTCAAGGGCACCGGCGTCACGTCCAACGTCGTCTCCCCCGGGGCGATCCTCGTCGACGCCACCCGGGACCTCATCACCCGCATCGGACCCGACCACGGCTGGGGCGAGACCTGGGAGGAGATCCGGCCCAACGCCGTCCGGGCCATGATCCCCAACGACCAGGAGCGCTTCGGCGAACCCGAGGAGATCGCCGCGGCCGTCGCCTACCTGTGCAGCGACTACGCCCAGTACGTCAGCGGGGCCACCATCCGCGTCGACGGCGGGCTCATCCGCTCCGCATTCTGAGCACCCGCCCCCGCGCCCGGGAGGACCGCGGCGACGGAGGCGCGGGGCGGGGGCCGCACCGGGACGAGCAAAAGGACGAACCGCCCTGGCCCTGGCGGGAGTTACCCTCCGACGACTCCCGGACACCGACACGCCGACACACCGGCCACCGACAGCGCGGTGACGGCGGACGGAAGCCGCCCCTGGCAAGCTGGAAGGCCAACCACCCTGGCCCCGGCGGGAGTTACCCGCCGGCTGCAGGCACCTGCGCGGCCGACGGCGCGGCGACGACCGGTTCCAGCATGCCCGCGAGCAGGTCGGCCAGGCGCCCGTCCTCGGCCGTGGCGAGCGCGGTGGTGCCGACGACGCTGCGCAGCAGCCAGGTGCCGGCGACCAGGGCGAGGGTGAGCTGTGCGCGCACGTCGGCGTCCGGTCCGTCGAGCAGCCCCGCCAGGCGGGCGCCCACGTGGGTCTCCACGCCCCGGCGCAGGATGGCCGCGGCCTCAGGGTCCGGTGCGGAGCGCAGCAGCAGGAGGAAGGGGTCGAGCGGGTCGGCGCCGGCGGCGGTGCGCCGGGCGAGGGTGTGGGCGAGGGTGTGCGCGAGGGCGGCGCTCTCGTCGCCGACGATGGTCGGGGGTGCGAAGGCGCGGTCGACGGCCTGGGTGAACAGGCCTTCCTTGGAGCCGAAGTAGCGGTTGATCATCATCGCGGTGACGCCGGCCCGTTCGGCGATCTGGCGCACCCCCGCCGCGGCGTAGCCGTGTTCGGTGAACTCGACGACCGCGGCCGCGAGGATCGCCTCGCGGGTCGCGGCGCCGTCGCGCTTGCGGGTGGGGGGTGCGGTGCTCATGGGCAGGAGCATACGGGCCGGGTGTGGCGCGCCGTGCGGCGCTTACGCGTCCCGGTCCCAGGCGGCGCGCGGGTCGAGGACACGCGGGTCGCCGTCGAGCTTCAGGGTGTCGACGGGGTTGCGGCTGGTCAGGAACTCGTCGTCGCCGTCGAGGGCGATGTCCTCGGGCAGCGGTTGTGCGGCGCCGGCGGTGAGGTGGGCGTCGTGGTGTGGAGCGCGGTCTCCTGGAGCTGGTGGCGGGCGACGGCGGCGGCGTTCCGGGGGGGCTGGGAGGTGTCCCAGCAGGTCCAGCGGCCGCCGTCGGGGCCGGCCTGGCCGGCGGGGCCTCGCGCTCGCGGGGCTCGGCCGGGGCGTCCTCGGGGGCGGGCTGGGCCGTCGGGTGGCGGCCCTCGCCGATGTGCCGGGGCGGGTCGCACAGCGCCCACTCGGGGCAGGTGGGCACCTGGGTGTCGGGGGCAGGCGGCGCGGTGGCGATCGCGGTACGGAACGGAAGGCGGTCAGGCGGCGAGGCGGTCAGGCGGGGACGGCGTCGTCGGGCAGGGCGGCGACAATCGCCTCGACGGCCGCCGCGGCGCCGTCCACCTCCTGCAGCCGGCCGTCGTGGAACCGGATGCGGTAGGTGTGGTCGCCGGTCGGCATGACCCTCGGCAGGTCGCGGCAGATCGGCGGCGCCGCCCGGCGGCTGAAGGTGATCCAGGACATGCTCTGGCCCGGTGACAGGGCGCGCAGCCTCGGGTGCGCGTAGGCGGCCTCGACGAGTTCGCGCAGTGCGGGGACGTTTCTGTGGCGTGCCGTGGTCCTCTCGTCCGCGGTGTGTTCGCGCAGCTGGCGCCACCGTACGGGGATGGCCTCGCCGCGTTCGTGGGCTTCGGCGAGTTCGGAGGTGTGTAGGAAGGGCCGGCGGGCGAGGAGTTCGGCGATGCGAGCCCCGCTGTGCCAGGTGTGCATCGCGCCGGTCACTTCGGCGAGGTCGTCGGTGCTGCCGGTGGCCGTGCGGATCTCGCCGGTCCAGCAGCTGACGCTGAAGCTGCGTACTCCCGGTGCCATCCAGACGTGCGTCGACCGGTCCCCGGCCCTCACGTGCGCCTCCCTCCGGCTCCGGCCCGGCGAGGAGTCCGCCGAGGAGTCCGCCGAGGAGTCCGCCGGGGTGTCGGGCTCGACGGCGAGCCGGTGGCCCGCCCGGTCGGCCTGCGCCCGCAGGGCGTTCGTCAGTGAACCGGCCGACGCCACGTCGGGGTAGTGCGTCGCGTACTCGCACTGGGCGTCGTCGGGGGCCGCGCCGGTGTTCTGTTCGGGCATGCGGTCGAGTCTGCCAGGGCCCGGCGCCGTCGCGGCGGGCGAAGCCGCGCGGAGTAGGAAGTCGGCCGGGCCGACTTCCTACTCCTCCCGGCCCCTCCCCCGGTCGGGCTGCTCCCCGCCGCGATCGTCGGGCAGGCCGAACAGCGGCAGGCAGGGCGTGAGCCCGTCGAGTGTGACGGGGACGCTGTGCCGCTGCTGCCAGCGTTCGCGGGTCAGCAGCAGGCGGCGTTCCGTCACCGCGCGGCCGCGGACGGCGTGGCGGGTGGTGCCGTCGGGTTCGTAGCCGTGTTTGCGGGAGACGGCGTAGGAGGTGGGGTTGTCCTCGAAGGCGCCGGATCTGGCGTGCCGAGCGTCGAGGCCGGCGAAGGCCAGGTGCAGGACGGCGGCGCGCATTTCGGTGCCGATGCCCTGGTGTTGGTGGCGGGTGCCGAGCCAGGAGCCGGTGGAGACCTGCCGCAGGACGGCGAAGTCGCGGGCGGCGAGGGTCTGCAGGCCGACGACCCGGCCGCTTTCGAGGACGGCCAGGTTGAGGGCCCAGTCGTGCGGGGACCAGTTGCCCAGGCGCAGCCAGTGGTGCTGGACGACGGAGCGTGCCCGCCGGGCGGGGGGCTGGTCGGTCCACGGCACGATGAAGGGCATGCGGTCCGGTTCGTGGACGCCGGCGGCCGCGAGGTCGGCCAGGGCGGCGAGTTCGTCGTCGTCGGGCAGGCGCAGTTCGAGGCGGGGAGTGTGCAGGCGCAGGCCCAGCAGCGGCCAGTGGTCGGTCAGCATGGGCCATTGTCGGAGGTGGTGGCGGTGGCGGTCATCCGGATTTTCGGGCCCCCTGCGCCGCACGCCCCCCTGCTGCGGAGCGGGAGGTCGGACGGGCCGGCTTCCCGCTCCGCAGCGGCCGCACGGCGCTCTACTCGACGACCTGGGCCTTCACGAGGACCACGTCCTCCTTGGGGACGTCCTGGTGGCCGGACTTGGAGCCGGTGGGCACGGCCTTGATGGCGTCGACGACGTCCTGGCCCTCGACGACCTCGCCGAAGACGGCGTAGCCCCAGCCCTGGACGTTCTTGCCGCTGTGGTTGAGGAAGTCGTTGTCGGCGACGTTGATGAAGAACTGGGCGGTGGCGGAGTGCGGCTCCCCGGTGCGGGCCATCGCCACGGAGTACCTGACGTTCTTCAGGCCGTTGTCGGCTTCGTTCTGGATGGGGTCGCGGGTCTTCTTCTGCGTCAGGCCGGGCTCCATCCCGCCGCCCTGGACCATGAAGTTGTCGATGACCCGGTGGAAGACCGTCCCGTCGTAGAAACCGTCCCGGACGTACCGGAGGAAGTTCTCCACCGTCACCGGGGCCTTCTCCGCGTCGAGGCGGAGGACGATGTCGCCGTGGTTGGTGCTCAGCTTGACCTTCGACATGACTACCTCACTGTCTGCATGGTTGCGGCTACGGAACGCTCACGGGGCATTGTGGCAGGAGGGACTGCCGTGACCGGTGCGACCCGAGGACGCCATGGCGTGCTGTTTTGCGGGCGATGTGAAGACAAACCACATTTGTGTGCCTACCACTCATTCGGATGATCTGTCACGGTATCCACGGTTTCCCTCCGCATGTCCCGCCCATCCTGTTCGCGGGCGTGCGCTCCCGCACGGCCCGCGTTCGGCAGCCGGCGGTCTCGGCCGGCGCGGCGAGGAGGAGAAGAGTCCATGACGGTGATGCGGACGGGTTCGGGACGGGTCTCGCGGATGGTCGCGGCCGCGGGAGCGGTCGCGTGCGTCGCGGCCCTCGGCCTGCCGGGGGCCGCCCAGGCCGCTCCATGCCCGACGGCACGGCGTACAACAAGGACAACTTCGGGACGCCCAAGGTGCCGTGCGTCGTCGGGGACCGGAAGTTCGAGCAGTCCTCCACCCACCGCAGGTACGGCGACAGCCCCACCTGGGACCCGCCCGGCCCGTGGGGGGACACCTCCTCCAGCAGGAACGTGCACGTCAGCGCCTGCACCTGACGGGCCGCGCGGTGGGAGGCCGGGCCCCCTCGGGGTGCCCGGCCTCCCACCGGTACGGGTACTCAGTGGGCCAGGCTGAAGTCGCCGCCGACGGGGGCGGCGAGCTTGTCGATGCCGGTGAGTGCGGTCAGGGTGGGGACGGGGGTGGTGCTGTCGGTGGTGGTGCCGTCGCCGAGTTGGCCGGAGCCGTTGCTGCCCCAGGAGTGGACGGTGGCGCTGCCGGACAGGACGACGGTGTGTTCGCGGCCGGCGGCGACCAGGCGCACGCCGGTGAGGCCGGGGACGGTGACGGGCAGGATGCGGAAGACGGTGGTGCCGTCGCCGAGTTGGCCGGCGGTGTTCTGGCCCCAGGCCTTGAGGCGGTGGTCGGTGTCGACGACGGCCATGCTGTGGTTGCAGCCGGCCGCGATCCGGGTGACGCCGCCGGTCCAGGTGGCCTGGGTGGTGACCGGGGTGAAGCGGTTGATGGTGGTGTTGTCGCCGAGCTGGCCGGTGGCGTTGTAGCCCCAGGCCTTCACCGTGGCGCCGGCGCCCGGTGCGCCGACCAGGACGAGGTTGTGGCCGGCGCCGGCGGCGATACGGCTGACCCCGGTCAGGCCGGCGACCGGGGCGGCGCTGCCGCGGCTGGACGAAGTGCCGTCGCCCAGCTGGCCGTTGCCGTTGTAGCCCCAGGACCAGACGGTGCCGTCCTCGCGCAGGGCCAGGCTGTGGTGGAGGCCGGCGGCGACGGCGACGATCCTGCTCAGGCCCTCGACCCGGACGGGGATGCCACTGTCGGCGGTGGCCCCGTTGCCGAGCTGGCCGTGGTCGTTGCGCCCCCAGGCCGCCACGGTGCCGTCGGCGAGCAGGGCGAGGCTGTGCGCGCCGCCGGCGGCGATGTCGGTGACGTCGGCGAGGTCGAGCACCTGGCCGGGCGCGTTGTGGCTGAACACCGTGCCGTCACCGAGCTGGCCGGAGCCGTTGACGCCCCAGGACTGCACCGTACGGTCCGTGAGCAGGGCCAGTGCGTGGCCGGTGGCGGCGCCGAACCCGCCGGCGGCGATCTTCACGACGTCGGTGCCGGTGAGCCCGTGCACGGTGGTGGCCGTGGTGCGGAGGTCGGTCCAGGTGCCGTCCCCGAGCTGGCCGGAACGGTTGTTGCCCCAGGACTTCAGGCGCTTCTCTGCCATGCGACGATGCCTCTTTACCTGTACGACAATAAGTCAAATCGTCGATACGTCAGTCGGGTTGACGATTCCACGATCATGAACCGACGCTACCCACGCACCCGTCACCGGCACGGGAAACAGCCGCCGGCCACCCGATCGGGTGACGGGGCCTGCCCAAGGCCGGAGACGGGCAGGAGGGGCGGCAGCGGCGGCATCGGGCCGCGCCACCCCCGGGGGCACGCTCCCGGGGCGCTCCGGGGGCGTGCTCCCAGAGCGCTCCCGGGGCGCTTCCGGCGGCGCTACGCCGCGCCGAAGTGGCGCTTGGTGTCGGCGATCAGCGTGCGCAGGAACGCCGCCCCGGGTGCGTCGGTGAGTGCCGCGGGGCGGCGCAGGAACCGGGCGGGCTCGTAGGCGAAGGTCCAGGTGAAGCGGGTGCCGCCGGCGGCGAGGGGCTCGACCAGGTAGTCCTCGCCGAAGCGCCGGTAGATCGGCAGGCTGGCCTGGGTGACGCAGAACGCGTGCCGCCGGCCCTCCTCCTTCTCCTCCCAGTGCACGAACTCCTCGCGCAGCCGCAGCAGCCGAAGGGCCGTGACCTCCCGGGTCGTGCCGACGCCGTGCGGGGCCGGCGAGGTGTAGCGGCCGCCGGCCAGGCCGCGGCACCAGGACAGCGGGGTCCGTCCGGCGAGCCCCTCCCACACGGTGTGCGGCGCCACCGGCAGGTCCATCCGGAAGCGGTGGCGGTGCGGCGCGGTGTCGAAGAAGGACGCGTCGAAGCGCTCCAGCGCGAACCAGGGCATCGGGGGCCTCCTTTGAGCCGGGAAACGGTCCCGAGCGTATCGGGCCAGGGAAGAGGACCAGGGAAGAGGGCCCGGGCGGCGGGCGTCGTATCAGGCCAGGCGGTGGGCCAGGCCCGGGTAGTCGGCGACCAGGCCGTCCGCGTCCAGCAGCAGCTCCGCCCGGTAGTCGCCGGCGGCGTAGCGGACGGTGGCGCCACCGTCGGGGTGGCGGCGCAGGTGGGTGTACGTCTGGCGGGAGGGCACGACGACCAGGTCAGGTACGCGGATCCAGGCCATCAGGAAGTGGTGCTCGCCGGGGCCCTGGTGGAGGGCGTGGCGCAGGACGGGCGGGGTGTTGGTGAGCGGGGACAGGCCGAGGTCGCAGTCGAGGGCGCCGTCGAGGTCGGGGCGCGGGGTGCCGTCGACGCTCCAGCGGCCGGTGGCCTCGTCGCGGTGCAGGTCGAGGGTGCGGGTGGTCTCGGGGGTGCGGGCGGTGACGTGCATGCGGCGGGTGGTGAAGCCTTCGCCGGTCTCGAGTCGGTAGTCGAGCCAGTAGGGGGCGGGTTCGGCGGCGGCGGCGCGGCCGTGGGCGGTGAGGGTGGTGGGGCGGAGGTCGATCCAGGAGGTCTCCAGGCCGGCGGTCTCGGTGACCCGCCAGGTCGGGACGGCGGTGTGGGTGGTGTGGGTGGTGCGAGTGGCCTGGTCGGTGCGGGCGGCCCGGTCGGTACGGTCGTTCATTCGTGCACGGTACTGCGGGCCTCCGACAGCGGCCCCGGCGGGCCGTCAACGCGGGGCGCTGCTCGGTCGTTCCTTCGTACGGGTGAGCGTGGGGGCGGGGCGTGCCTCGTGGCGGGCGGGGCGGGGGCCGGGGCGGCGGCGGGGCCGGTCGCGGGCTCCCCATAATCGCGTGGTGATCACATCCTGTGACGAAGCGGCGGCCCGTCTGCGGGCCGTGCCCGGGCTGTCGTGCTGCGCCCGCCCCCTGTTCCTGCTGCCCCTGCTGCGCACCGGCTGCCTGTCCGAGGTACTGACCGTGGAGGGCGCGGACGCGGGCTGGGCGGGCGAGTTCGGGGCGCGGTTCCACGCGCTGGAGCCGTACCGCGCGGTGCGCGACCACACCTCGCTGGGGGCGGGCGTCCACGAGGTGCTGCGCCGGATCGCCGAGGGCGACCGTACGCACGGCGGAACGGACAGCGGAACGGACGGCGGCAGGGACCCCGGTGCGGGCGTCGGCTGGCGGGGCCGGGAGCTGGCGCTGCTGCCCTACACGGCGATGAAACCCGAGTGGCGCACGGCACTTGACGCGCTTGGCGCCCGCCTGGCGGAGCCGCCGGTGCAGCCGGCGCTGCCGGTCCTGGGCGACAAGCGGGCGCAGCGCGCGTGGCTGCGGTCGGTGGGGGTGCTGACGCCGCGGGACGCGGTGGTCCCGGTGCTCGACCACCGGGAGCTGCGCCGGCGTTTCGGCGAGCGCTACGTGGTGCAGACGCCGCTCGGTTCCAGCGGCAAGGGCACCCACCTGGTCGCCGAGGAGGCGGACCTGGCTCCGATCCGCCAAGTCGGCGGCGGGCCCTGGCTGGTGAGCGGTTACGTGGAGGGCGCGGCGGTCAACGTGCACGTCCTGGTGTCGGCGGACGGCACGGTGCGGGTGCTGCGCCCGTCCGTCCAGTTGACCCGGGTCGAGGGGGTCGGCGCGCCGTTCGGGACGTACTCCGGCTGCGATTTCGCGGCGCCCGCGCTGCTGCCGGCGCGGGCGCTGTCGCGGGCCGGTGTGGCGGCCCGGCGTGTCGGGGAGTCGCTGGCGGCGCTCGGCTACCGGGGGCTGTTCGGTGCGGACTTCGTCCTGGCGGGTGAGGAGGCGCTGCTGCTGGAGCTCAACTGCCGGATGCAGGGCTCGACCTGGCTGCTGGGCGAGCTGGAGCTGGCGGAGGACGCGTTGCCGTCGGCGCTGCGTCACGTGCTGGAGCTGTACGGCCACGCCACCGGCGGCGAGCCGCGCACGGATGCGGCCGGCGCGGTGCAGCTGGTGGTGCGGCACACCGGGGGCCCGGTGCGGGTGGCGGGTGCGCCGGGCGGCGGGCTGCACCGGCTCAAGGACGGGCTGCTGCAGTACTGCGGGGCCGGGTTCGGGCTGTTGGAGTGCGGTCCGGATGACTGTGTGCTGCTGCAACTTCCCGTCCCGGGAACGGTGTTGCATCCGGGGGTGCCGCTGGGCCGGATCGTCGCCCGGTACTCGCTGACCACCGCGGACGGCACCGTACTCACCGAGCAGGGGCGGCGGCTGGTGGAGGCCCTGCGGGCGGGCTTCACGTTCGAGCCCGTCGAGGGGCCGCTGTCGTGCGCGGTGCCGTCCGCGGTGCCGTGCTGACGGCGCCGGTGGCGCTGTACGTCCGCCTGGCGGTGGCCGCCGACCTGCCCCGGTTGGCGGCGCTGCGGGCGGAGGCGGCCGCGTGGATCGCGCTGGAGCACGGCTCGGCCCAGTGGTCGTCCCCGTACGACCCGCAGCGCGGGCTGGCGCTGATCGCCCGGGGTGCGACGGTGGTCGCCGCGCTGGCGCCGCGGGGCGAGGCGGTCGCGACCGTGACGCTGCGGCCCACCGGCAGTCCGCGGCTGTGGAGTGGGGAGGAACTGGCCCTTCCGGCGCGCTACTTGAGTTCCTTCACGGTGGACCGCCGGTACGCCGGGCAGGGCATCGGCGCCCGGCTGGGTGACTGGGCGGCCTGGCGGGCCGCGCGGGCGGGTGCCGGGCTGCTGCGGGTGAACGTGTGGAGCGACAACGCGGCCCTGCACGCCTACTACCGTGCACGGGGCTGGCGTTGGGTGCGTACGGTGGCCGGCAGCCGCAGCGGCGCCCTGTTCGAGCGCGCCACGGTCGCGGTGGCGCTGCCGCCGCGCGTCCGGGAGGCGGACGGCCTGCGGGTGTGAGCCGGGCGGGGCGGGTCCGGGAGGCGGACGGCCTGCGGGTGTGAGCCGGGCGCGAGCCGGGCGGGGCACGCCCTCTCGACGCGGCCCGGCGCGGGCGAGCATCCTCGTCTCCCGGTGCGCGGCGTACGGCCGCGCACCGCCGTCGCCGTGTCGAGTGGAGGAACCCGTGTCGCAGCAGGAGCCCGTGGAGCGTCTCGTACTGGACCCGACCGGCCGCGCCCGCGACGCCGAGAGCGCCGAGCTGTCCGCGCGCGGGTCGGCCACGCCCGTGGACATCCTGGGTGTGCGGGCCTGGTCGGTGTCCGACCCGGAGCTGCTGGAGGAGCTGACGAAGGACCCGCGCATCTCCAAGGACGGCTCGCAGCACTGGCCGGAGTTCGCCGAGGTGGTGCGGACCTGGCCGCTGGCGATCTGGGTGAGCGCGCACAACATGTTCAACGCGCACGGCGCCGACCACCGGCGGCTGCGCCGGCTGGTGGGCGGCGCCTTCACCGCCCGCCAGGTGGCGACCATGACCGCCGGTGTCGAGGAGCTGACCGACGCCCTGCTGGACGGCCTGGCCGCGGCCGCCCCCGGCGAGGTGGTGGACCTGCGCGACCGCCTGGCCTACCCGCTGCCGATCCAGGTCATCTCCCGGCTGCTGGGCCTGCCCGACGAGATCACCGGCACCTTCCGGAGCATGGTCGACAAGGTGTTCTCCACCGTCCTGTCCCCCGAGGAGTCGGCGGCCACCGTCACCGCGTTCCTGGCCCTGCTGGAGGAGCTGATCGCCGCCAAGCGCCGTGAGCCGGGCGAGGACATGACCTCGGCGCTGATCGCCGCCCGCGACGCCGAGAGCGACGGCGCCGCCGGCGCGCTGAGCGAGGAGGAGCTGCGCGACACCCTGCTCCTGATCGTCTCGGCCGGCTACGAGACCACCGTGAACCTGATCGACAACGGCATCACGGACCTGCTCACCCACCCCGACCAGCTCGCCCTGGTACGCGCGGGCAAGGCCGGCTGGGACGACGTGGTCGAGGAGGCGCTGCGCCGCGACGCGCCGGTGGCGCACCTGCCGATGCGCTACGCGGTGGAGGACGTCGAGCTGCCCGGCGGGGTGACGGTGCGCAAGGGCGAGGCGATCCTCGCCGCCTACGCGGCCGCCGGGCGCCACCCGGCGCGCTACGGCGACAGCGGCGCCGACTTCGACGTCACGCGGCCGGCCAAGGACCATCTCGCGTTCGGGCACGGCGTGCACTTCTGCCTCGGCGCGCCGCTGGCCCGTCTGGAGGGGCGCACGGCGCTGCGCCGGCTGTTCGAGCGCTTCCCGGACGTCGCCCTCGCTCCCGGGGCGCGGCTGGAGCCAGTCGACTCGCTGATCTCCAACGGGCACCGCGCGTTGCCGGTGCTGCTGGGGCCGCAGGCACCGCGGGCCTCCTGACGCCCGCCTGGGCCCGTCGAAGCCCGCCCGCCCCCGGCCCCGTGCCCCGCCGTGCCGTCCTCGCCCGGGTGGCGCAGCGGGGCGGGCCGGGGGCGGGCGGGCGTGTTAGCAATGGCCGGTGGGGGGCGGGGGTCCACGCGGACGCGCACGGAGCACGCGCGAAGCACTCGACATCCGGAGGCCGTCTTGTCGCACCACCTCAGCGGACCGAACCTGCGCTCACCCGAGGGTGACGCGCGCCTGGACCTCGGGGTGCGCACCCGTCGCTGACGGCGTACTTCAACGAGGAGGACGTGAAGGACGCGTACAACGCCGGTGAGCCGGTGGACGACTGGGCGACGTACCGGGGGCGCGCCTGCTGTGCCGTCGGGCAAGCAGGCGCGCCCCTGTCGGATGTCAGGGACCGCTGCGGGCACCGGATTCCTAGGCTGGCGGGCAGTGGAGGGGCGGATCGTCCGTCCTCGTACCAGTCAAGGGAGAACCACCATGCGCAGGATCACCCGTGCCGTCGCCGTCCTGGCCGTGGCCGTCGCCGCCCTGACCACGACGGGGGTCGGCGGCGCCGGCGCCGCGGACGGTTCCTGGGCGGGCTGCCCGTCCGGGGCGGTCTGCGTCTACCCGCAGAACCAGGACCCGGCGTCCTCGCCCAGCGACGTCTACTGGAGCTACGGCGCGCACAACCTGAGCGGCCAGTACGGCAACCACTGGGTGCTCAACAACCAGACCGGCGGGGCGCACGCCCACCTGTGCCGCGGTTCGGGCGGCGGCGACTGCGTCTACGACATCCCGGCGGGCAAGGGCGTGTACTACGACCTGGGTCCGATCAACTCGATCACGCTCGACCGGCCCTGACGTTTCGTCGGGTCGCAGGGTCGGGGTGCCCGCCGCACGAGGGGAGCGGCGGGCGCTCCGTCATGCCGTGCCGCTTGCCGCCCGGTTGCCGAGGCGTGTTCACGAAGATAACGAATAGTGGTGGATTCCCGGGAGGCTGGTTTTACTTATTGACGTCATGTACGCGTCCAGGGTTGACTCCCCCCACCCCGCCGCAACGCCGCGGCGACCCCAGGGAGAGGCCAACCGTATGAACGCCGTCCTGCGTCGCGCCCTCGTCTCCGCCGTGGGCCTCGCGCTGACCCTGTCCATGACCGCCGCCTGCGGCAAGGCCGGCGGCGCCAAGAGCGAGTCCACCTCCGCCGGCGACCCGAACGCCATCGGCCTGCTGCTGCCCGAGAACGCCTCCTCGGTGCGCTACGAGTCCTTCGACCGCCCGTTCATCGAGGCCAAGGTCAAGTCCCTGTGCGCGCAGTGCAAGGTGCTGTACAACAACGCCGAGGGCAGCGCCGCCAAGCAGAAGCAGCAGTTCGACACCCTGCTCACCCAGGGCGTCAAGGTGATCATCCTGGACCCGTACAACGCCGAGTCCACCCAGGGCTGGGTGCAGGAGGCCGCCGCCAAGGGCGTCAAGGTCGTCGCCTACGACCGCCTCGCGAGCGGGCCGGTCGCCGCGTACACCTCCTTCGACAACGAGAAGGTCGGCGAACTCCAGGGCCAGGCCCTGCTGGACGCGCTCGGCGCGCAGGCCGCCGAGGCGAACATCGTCATGATCGACGGCGACGAGGCCGACCCGAACTCCGCGCAGTTCAAGTCCGGCGCGCACAAGGTCCTCGACGGCAAGATCAAGAAGGTCGTCTACGAGCAGTCCGGGCAGTGGGACGCCACCATCGCCGGGCAGAAGATCTCCGCCGCCGTCACCGAGTTCGGCAAGAACGGCTTCCAGGGCGTCTACTCCGCCAACGACGGCATGGCCGCGGCCATCATCACCCAGCTCAAGGGCGCCGGCATCAAGGTCCCCGTCGGCGGCCAGGACGCCGGCCTGGACGCGATCCAGCGCATCGTCAACGGCGACCAGGCGTACACCATCTACAAGGCCTACCGCCCGCTCGCCGAGACCGCCGCCGAACTGGCCGTGGCCCTGCTGCAGGGTAAGGACGTCAAGGCCGTCGCCACCGCGAGCGTCGACAGCGGCACCGACAAGAACATCCCGGCCAAGCTGCTGGACGCCAAGGTCGTCACCAAGGACAACATCGCCGCCACCGTCCTGGCCGACGGCCTCTACAAGGCCTCCGACGTCTGCACCGCCGACTACGCCGCCGCGTGCGCCGCGGCCGGCCTCAAGTAGCCGCCCAGGCAGCCCGCCCTGGCAGCCGCTGAGGCATCCCTTCAAGCGGCCGCTCCAGCAGCCGATCAAGTCGCCGCTCCCCCAAGGTGGTTGTTCCCGTGACAGGCGTACCCGTCCTGCAGCTGCGCTCGGTCTCCAAGCGCTTCGGCGCCGTCCAGGCCCTCACCGACGTCGACCTCGCCGTCCACGCCGGCGAGGTGCTCGCCCTCGTCGGCGACAACGGCGCCGGCAAGTCCACCCTCGTCAAGACCATCGCCGGCGTCCACCCCGTGGACGAGGGCACCCTCGCCTGGCACGGCGAGGCGGTACGCCTGGCCAGACCCCAGGACGCCACCGCCCTCGGCATCGCGACCGTCTACCAGGACCTCGCCCTGTGCGACAACCTCGACGTCATCGCCAACCTCTTCCTCGGCCGCGAGAAGCGCCGCCGCGGCCTGCTCGACGAGGTCGCCATGGAGCAGCAGGCCCGCCGGCTGCTGGACACCCTCGCCATCCGCATCCCCGACGTGCGCACCCCCGTGGCCGCGCTGTCCGGCGGGCAGCGGCAGGTGGTGGCCATCGCCCGTGCCCTGGTCGGCGAGCCGGCCCTGGTCGTCCTGGACGAGCCCACCGCGGCCCTCGGCGTCGAGCAGACCGCCCAGGTCCTCGACCTGGTGGAGCGGCTGCGCGAGCGGGGCCTGGCCGTCGTGCTGGTCAGCCACAACATGGCCGACGTACGGGCGGTGGCCGACACCGTCGCCGTGCTGCGCCTGGGCCGCAACAACGGCGTCTTCCCGGTGGCGGGCACCACCCAGGAGCAGATCGTCGCCGCGATCACCGGCGCCACCGACAACGCCCACGCCCGCCGGGCCCGCCGCACCACCGAGCACACCGAGGAGGCCGAGGCCCTGTGAGCGCCCCCGACGCACCCGCCAGCCCCACCGCCGGTCCCGCCGGTCCCACCGCCCCCGCCACTGCCGCCGCCGACCCGCGGCTGCAGCAGACCGCGCCGGGCCTGGCCGGCCAACTGCAGGCCGCCCGTCGGCGCCTGGCCTCCGGCGAGCTCGGCTCGCTGCCCGTCGTCGTCGGCCTGGTCGTCATCGCCGTCGTCTTCCAGTCCGTCACCCACCACTTCCTGCAGGCCGACAACCTCACCAACATCACCCGCTTCATCGCCGGCCCCGGACTGATCGCCGTCGGCGTCGTCTTCGTGCTGATCCTCGGCGAGATCGACCTCTCCCTCGGCTCGGTCGCCGGCGCGAGCGCCGCCGCCGCCGCGGTCCTGACGGTGCGTCAGGGCTGGAGCGAGTGGGTGGCCATCCTCGCCGCCCTCGGCGCGGCCTGCGTCATGGGGCTGCTGCACGGCCTGTTCTTCGCCCGCGTCGGCGTGCCCGCCTTCGTCGTCACCCTCGCCGGGATGCTCGCCTGGAGCGGCCTGCAGGAGTACGTCCTCGGCGACGGCGGCACCGTCAACAACCACCACGACGGCATCGTCGCGAGCCTGGACAGCACCTTCCTCGGCGACGGCGACATCGCCTACGCCTGGGCCCTGGCGATCCTCGCCCCCGCCCTCTACCTGGCCGCCCGCCTGCGCACCGCCCGCCGCCGCCGCGCCGCCGGCCTCACCGCGGCCCCCGCCGCCGACAGCGCCATCCGCGCCGGGGCGCTGGCGGTGCTGTGCCTGGCCACCGCCTACGCCCTCAACCAGGACCGCGGCCTGCCGCTGTCCCTGGTCGTCCTGCTCGGCGCCGTCCTCGCCACCGACTTCGTGCTGCGCCGCACCCGCTACGGCCGGCAGGTCTTCGCGGTGGGCGGCGGCGTCGAGGCGGCCCGGCGCGCGGGCGTCAACGTCGCCCGGGTGCGGATCTCCGTCTTCGTGCTCTCCGCCTTCCTGGCCGGCCTGGGCGGCCTGTTCTACGCCTCCCAGCAGGGCTCCGCCGACAAGCAACTGGGCAGCGGCAACGTGCTGATGAGCGCGATCGCCGCGGCCGTCATCGGCGGCACCAGCCTCTTCGGCGGGCGCGGCAAGACCTGGTCCGCGCTGCTGGGCATCCTCGTCATCCAGTCCATCACCACCGGCCTGGACATGGTCCACGCCGCCCAGGCCATCCAGTACATGATCACCGGCGCCGTCCTGCTCGCCGCCGTCGTCCTCGACTCCCTCACCCGCCGCACCCGCGCCACCGGGCGCGGATAGCCCTGGCACGCACCGCAGGGCCCCCGGCGCGCGCCGGGGGCCTCGGTGCGTGCCGGGGGCCTCGGTGCGTGCCGGGGGCCTGTTCAGGCGAAGGTGATCTCCAGCCAGGGGCTCATCATGATCCCCCGCGCACCGTCCGGCTCCTTGGCCAGATCCCCCTGGGCGGCCTGCAGGTTCTGGCCAGGCCCCTGCCAGAACCGGTACGGCCCGCCGGCGTTCTCGGGCGGGATCAGCGCCCAGTACTGGTAGTGCGTCAGGGTGAGGTAGACGCGCTTGTTGACGTAGTCCAGCACCACCTTGACGTTGTGCTCCCAGTCGCTGCCCGTACCGGTGTACTCGGCGAAGCCGCGCGGGGCCGTGGCCGCGTTCTGGACCGAGGAGCCCGCGCCGGACTGCGAGTTGGCGCCGTAGTGGGCGTGCAGCGGCGCCGCGTGCGCGGGCACGGCCGCCGGGTCGAAGCCGTTGTCGGGCAGCCGGCCGTAGTCGTCCTGGTGCCAACTGCGCAGCGTCCCCGGCTGGTTGGGGCTCTTGTCGCGCACCGCCTGCTGCGCCGGGCTCCGCTCGTCGATCACCGGCCGCTGCTGCCCGGGGTCCGGGTCCTCCAGCTGGTAGCGCACGTCGAAGATCAGGTTGAGCAGCGGGCGCGGCAGCATCTCGACGGCCTGCCTCAGCGTCAGCTTCTTCAGCGGCAGGTTCGCCCCGCCCCGTGGGTGGTTCTGCAGCCGGGGCTGCTCCTGCCGGGCCTGTCCCCCGGCGACGACCGGGCCGAGCGAGCGGGCGGTCTTGTCCCGCATCGTGTCGTCGTTGCCCCAGTACGGCTCCGTGTTCCCGGACAGGGAGGTGTGGTAGTAGCCGGTGTCGGCGGTGTTCGGCTCGGTCGCGTACCGGGTGTCCGCGTTCGGCACCGGCACCATGGCGCCCGGCCCGTCCTCGTGGTCCGGCGGGTTGTGGTCGGAGACGTAGGCCTGCTGGGTCTCCAGGAAGGTGTTCACGGCGGTGACGAGCGCGGTGGTCAGCCGCAGGGCCTCGGGCACGTCGAGGGTGGCCGGCTTGAGCCGCTCCCTGATCGCGGTGAGCCTCGCCTTGAACCCGCCCTGGGGGTCGAGCTTGTGGGCGCGGTTCACCTCGTCCTGCACGGCGATCGCCAGGTACCGCACGAGCTGGGGCACGGTCAGCGGCTGTTCGTCGGTGGCGCCCACGCCCCGCGCGTACATGCCGGGCGTGATCTTGACGATCCGCTGCACGGCGGCGGCCGGTTCGCCGGGCCGCGCGTCGCGTACGGGGGCGCCGTGGTCGTGCGCTTCGTCCGAGTGCCCGGCCATGACGCGCCGCGCGGTGGCCTCGGCCTCCCGTTCGAACCGGTCCGCGGGGTCGGAGACCTTCAGGCCGGCCCCGTTGTCGGTCCCGGCGACGGCGCCCCGGCGCTGCTGGATCACGTGCGCGAGCTCATGGGCCAGGGTGTGCCGGTCCGCGCCGCCCGCGCCGACGACGACGTGGCTGCCCGAGGTGTACGCCAGGGCCCCCACCTCCGCCGCGGAGGACCGGGCCGCCGGGCCGCTGTGGATCCGCACGTCGGAGAAGTCGGCGCCGAACCGGGCCTCCATGTCGGCGCGCACGGCCTCGTCCAGGGGCCGCCCGGGGGCGCGCAGCACGTCGTGGACGGCGGAACGCTGCACCTCGGGCAGCTCGTCGTGCCCCTGGCCGGCCCGGCGCAGCATCTGCACGACGGCCCGGTTCCCGGCGGCCGCCTGCTGGGCCATGGGGCTCCAGGGCGCTGCGGACGCCGCCCGTGGCCCGGTTGGCTGCCGGGCCGGTTCGCGGCTGGTGGTGGCGGCGCCGGTCGTCCTGGCCCTGCTGCGGTCGTGCATGCGCTCCCCATCCGATGGCGGCCTTCGGCTCGTCTCGCTCCTGCCTACCGGGCCGGGGGCGCCCAGACCAGAGCCGCCGGGGCAGTCCCGGGGACGGACCGGTTGCCCCGGCGCACCGCTGTTTCCGTCGGCGTGGAGCAACGGCCCCGAACACCCCACCCCAACCAGCCCCCGCGCACAGGAGTCGGCCCGGTCGACGTCCTGCGCCATGGCCCGGCCACCCGCACAGCACAAGCCCAGGCAGCGCGCACGAGAAGTCGGCGGCGTCGACTTCTCGCGCGCACGACACAGGCCCTCAGGCACGGACCGCCCAACCCCAACCAACCCCCACGCACAGAAAGTCGACAGGCTCGACTTCCCACGCGATAGCCCGACCACCCGGACACCACAAGCCCAGGCAACGCTCTCCCAACCCACCGCCGGAACGCGCGGGAAGTCGGCGAGGTCGACTTCCCGCGTACGGGCCACAGGCCTTCAGGCACGAACGGCCCGAACAACCCACCCCAATCAGCCACCGCGCACGAGAAGTCGGCGGGGTCGACTTCCTGTGCGCGGGTGGGTTCAGGGCCACCGAAATGCGGTTGTACAGCCGGCCGAGACGGAACCTCGCCGCCCACCCGGCCTACCCGGTGGGCTGAGCGGCCGTCACTGCGGCTGCCAGGTCCCGAGCGCGCGGGCGAGCTGCCTGCTCTGCGCGGGTGTGATGCCGTGGGCGAGCTGCTGGGCGAAGCGCGGGCTTCCCGGGGCATCACAGTGGAGGATCCCGGCGAAGGCGCGCTTGCGCCCCGCCGCCCAGGGCCGGCCCCATCGCCGGCGGCCTTGCGGTGCGCTCCAGCGGGCGGGTGCCCAGAGCAGGTGCCGCAGGACGAAGGCCGCGAGGCGCGCCGCGTTCTGTGGCGGAATCCCGACGGCGACCAGCGCCGCCCGCACCACCTCGGCGGCGTCCGGCGGAAGGCGGGCGTCGCCGAGCGTCGGTAGGAGGAGCAGCAGCCGCACAGACGGGTCGTGGACACCGGGCGCAGCGTGGTCCGGCGTGTCGGCGAGGTGGACCAGCTCCCGCCAGGACAGGCCCGGCCCCTGCTGGCGTTCCGGCTCCGGGAAGCGGGTGTCGACGGCGGCGAGACGGCCCCGCACCCGGCCCCAGCCGGGGTGGAGGACGAGGTACTCCGTTCCCCAGTCCGTCGGCAGGTCGCAGCTGTACAGCAGCACCGTGTGCCCGCCCCCGAACGGCAGACGCGCCTCCAGTCCCTCCAGCATCGCCGTCTCCCAGGCGGCGTCGGCCTCGGCGACGTCGGTGCCGAACCACCCCGTGACCAGCTCGCGCTCCGTGTCGGCGACCGCGCAGTGCCGGGTCAGGTACGCGGCCCACCACTGCGGTCGGGCCGCTGTCGGGTCATCTGGTCCGTCGTGCAGCACCGGGCCAGGCTCTCACAACCTGTCACGCAGGACCGGTGCCCACCGTGGACCATCCGTCCCGGGCGGCGACCGGCCCGGGGCGGCCATGCGGGGCCCGGTGGTCGCACACAGGCAGCCGCTTCGGCCGCCGTCCGCTCAACGGCGTGTCCCCTCGGGCGCTGCGCGCCGACGCGCGGCGGCAGCGCGTGGCCGGCTCCTGCCGCGCTGCACAGGAAGTCGGCAGGGCCGACTTCCGGTGCACGACACAGACCTTCAGGCGCGGGCCGCTCGGCCGGAGCGGCCCGCGCAACCCGACCACCGCCCCACCAACCCCCGCCGCACAGGAAGTCGGCGGAGTCGACTTCCTGTGCGGGGGTTCAGGTGCGAGCAGCCCGCACAACCCACCCCACCCGGCCACCGCCCCACCAACCCCCGCCGCGCGGGAAGTCGGCGGGGTCGACTTCCTGTGCGCGGGGTTCAGGTGCGGGTGGCTTGGGTGCGGCAGTGGGTGAGGGCGTACTTGAGGCGGGGGTCGGGGTTGGGGGTGGTGGTGAGGAGTTCGCCGGCGGTGGTGAGGGTGGTCCAGTACTGGGCCGGGTCGCCGGTGCGGGGCAGGGGGTGGGTGGCGGCGAGGGAGAGGTACGCGGCGGTGAGGTTGCCGGTGGTGAACCAGCGCGTCAGGCCGTGCTGATGGCCGGGCCGGATCCCGCCCAGGGCCTCGATCGCGACCAGGAAGAGGTCGACGACGGTGAGTTCGGTGGGGGTGAGGGCGACCGGGACGTCGAAAACGCCGAGGGCTTCGAGGAGTTCACCGGTGTCGGCTTCGGAGTTCGGCCGGGGGTCGGCGAGGAGGGCGTCGTGGCAGTCGGCCAGGCGGCGGGTGGTCTCGGCGTGGGGGATGTCGAGGGCCAGGCAAACGGCGCGCGCGACGGGCAGGGGCTGGTGGCCGAGGCGGGCGAGCAGGGCGTAGGTGGCGGCGGGGGTCGCGCCGCGGGAGAGGGTGTGGCGGGCGAGGGTGGCGAGGTTCATGGGGGCTCGGGCTTTCAGACGGTGACGAGGGCCGGGGCGGGGGCGGGGGCGATGTGGGCCCAGACGAACTTGCCGATGCCGCCGGGGAGGGAGGTGCAGCCCCAGCGTTCGGCGAGCCTGTTGACGAGGAACAGTCCGCGCCCGTGCTCGTCGTCCGGGGTCGGCACGTGAAGGGCGGGGCACCCGGAGCCGGCGTCGTGGACTTCGAGTCGGAGGCGGGAGCTGACGAGGGAGAAGCGGACTTCGATGTGCCGGTCGTCGGGCGCGTCCGAGTGCTGCACGGCGTTGGCGAACAGCTCCCCGAGGAGCAGTTCGGCGGTGTCGCCGTACCGTTCGCCCGAGGGCAGCCCGGAGAGGTAGGCACGGAGCATGTAGCGGGCCAGGGGCGTGGATTCGACGCAGGAGTCGAGGCGGGCGACGAACATGCGGGGACGCCGGGCAGTGAGCATGGGAGTACCTCGAAGGGGGCGGAGGGGCGTGCGAAAGGGGCGCGAGGCTTGACGGGTCCGGTCGGCTTCGGGTGGGCGCCTTCGGCGCCTGGTGGGGGCTTGCGCGTCACGACGCCACTCCGATCCGTAGTGACGCGGCTACCCAGCGCGCCCACTGTCCTCTAGACTTCGGAGCTGTTCAACTTGTCTGCACCGTTTGATTGGTAGGGCGAATTGCCTTGAACAAGCGTGAACTTGACCCCCAGGCCTCCCCTGCTGCCGAGTTCGGGGCGTTTCTCCGCACGTCGCGTGAGCAGCGGGGCTGGACGCAGGAGCACCTGGCGGAGCTGGTTGGGTGCACGTCGTCACACATCTCTGCCCTTGAAAATGGCCGGAGGAAAGCAACACGGCGGATTGCAACTGAACTTGACAGGGCCTTTGGCTCAGGTCAGCAGTTCCTGGCGGAGTGGGGCAAGTCAGGCCAGCGCATCCTGTTCGAGGGCTTCGAGGAGTATCTGCGCGATGAATCGAAGGCTGTAGCAATGCGGTTGTTCGAGATCAACATCGTTCCGAGCCTCCTGCAGACCCCCGCGTACATCCGCGCGTACCAGGGGGCGCTGGTCGGCCGGGGCGCCTCGACGCAGCAACAGGCCGACGAGCGAACCGAGCTGCTGCTCCACAGGCAGCGAGTCCTCGCACGCGATCCCGCACCACTCATCCATGTGGTCATAGACGAAGGGGCGTTGCGGCGGGCTATCGGCAGCCGCGAAGTCATGGTCGAGCAGCTGCAGCACCTGGAGATGCTTGCGACTCGACCTCGCATGCTTCTTCAGGTCAGCCCGTTCTCACTGGGCGAACTCAGGCCGTTTGCCCACCCAATTACGTTGCTGACCACGCCAAACAGGGCCATGGTTGGCTACGGGGAGACGCAGAAGCGGGGCTTCCTCGAACGCGATCCGGAGACACTGGCCGCGTGGGCCAGTGAGTACGATCACCTCCAGGTCGAGGCGTTGTCCCGGGCAGCGAGCATCGAGTTCATTCGAGAAGTGCGGAAGGGTTTTGAACATGGCTGACCTATACAGCGTCGCTTGGCGCAAGAGCTCGTACAGCGCCCAGCAGGGACAATGCGTCGAGGTGGCGATCGGGTCCTCCAGCCAGGTTCCCGTCCGTGACTCCAAGGACCCCGAGGGCCCCGTCCTGGCTTTCCCGGTCGACGCCTGGTCGAACTTCGTCGTCGCCGTTCGCTCCGGCGAGTTCGGTGACGTCTGACGCATCATGTGGACCGGCTGGAGCGGGGCACCAGCACAGTGACAGCCGCGTTGGCGGCCTACTATCAGCTACAAACACATATGCCCTTTCGCAGGCGGACTCGGTGGCGATGATCCGCGAGCTACGGAGGCGATATGACCCTCGACTGGTTCAAGTCCAGCTACAGCAGCAACGGCGGGCAGTGCATCGAGGTATCCGATGGCACGCCCGGCGTCGTCCCTGTTCGTGACTCGAAGGACCCCGAGGGCCCCACCCTGGCCTTCCCTGTCGACGCCTGGTCGAACTTCGTCGTCGCCGTTCGCTCCGGCGAATTCGGCGAGGTCTGAGCCCCCGGCCCGGCATCCGCGGGCCCGGACCGTTCACGGCCCGGGCCCGCGCTCTGTTCCTTCGCTGCCTACTTGTTCAGCGACCTGCCTGGCGATGGAGTCGTCTACGCCGAACAGAACCTGGCGTTCGCGGACCGTCTCGCGAATCTCACCTGCCGCAACCACCAGTTCGAGGTCCTCATGTCCAGGCGGCTCAACCCCGCAGCGACACGGTCATACTTGCAGGCAACCCTGACGAACAAGCCGAGTTGGGGACCACGGAGAGGATGACCATGCACGACGGCACCACTCTCGACCAGGGCGGCTACAGCTGGGCCAAGTCCTCATACTCCAACAACGGCGGTGACTGCGTCGAGGTCGGAGTGACCCCGGCCGGCACCATCCCGGTGCGCGACACCAAGCAGCATCGGCGCGGCCCCGTCCTGGAGTTCACCCCCGCGGCTTTCCAGCACTTCCTCGACGCCGTCAAGGCGGGCGAGTTCCCGGTCCAGCTGTAACGGGTGAATGGCGGATGGGTGGACCCTGGCGAATCAGCCGCCGGGCCCACCCATCTTTTGGGAACATGCCCGATCTGCCACCGACCGACAGCCGGGCCAAGACCGGCCCCGACCCGGCAGAGCGCTACTGGTTGTATTCGAACCAGGTCAGGATGGCCTTCACCCTGCGGTTGTCCTCGCCGGGGGGCATGCCGAGTTTCACGAAGACGTTCGCCACGTGTTTGCTCACGGCGGCGCCCGAGAGGACCAGCTGTGCCGCGATCTCCGCGTTGGAGCGGCCTTCGGCCATGAGGGCGAGCACCTCCTGTTCGCGGGCGGTGAGCCGGGTGAGCGGGCCCCGGGGCGGGTCGGCGCGGGTGACGTGGCGGACCACCTCGGGGTCGATCACCACTCCGCCGCCGGAGACCGTCTCGACGACCCGCAGGAAGTCGGCCACGCGGCCCACCTTCTCCTTGAGCAGGTAGCCGACGGCCCCGTCGGCGCCCGGGCCGTTCAGGAGCTCGCGCACGTACGGGCCCGTGACGTAGGCGGAGAGGACCAGGACCGGCAGGTCCTGGTGCCGCGACCGGATGTCGATCGCGGCCCGGAGCCCGTCATCGGTGTTCCCGGGCGGCATGCGGACGTCCGTGATCACCAGGTCGGGGGCGGCTCCGGCGGCGGCGAGCTCGTCGACGGCGGCGACCAGTTCGTCAGCGTCCTCGCATTCGCGGATCACGTCGTGGGCACTGGAGACCAGGATCTCCCGGATTCCGGCGCGTATCAGCAGGCTGTCGTCCGCCAGGATGATTCTCACGATCGATTTCCCATCGTTTTTCCCTGTTCAAGCTTTTCCCCGTCGATTTCCCGGTCGATTTCCGTCACCACGGGGGTTGGGCCGGGGCGGATGCCACGACCTCCGTTCCGCCGCCCGGCGGGCTGATGATTTCGAGGTTTCCACCGACGCTCCGCATGCGCTCGCGCAGCCCGGAGAGCCCGGATCCGGTGCTGATCAGCGCGCCGCCGGCGCCGTCGTCGCGCACCCGGACGCGGACGCCGTTCTCGGTGCACCGCAGGTCGATCCGGGCGCTTGCGACGCCCGCGTGCTTGGCGATGTTCGTCAGGGCCTCGGAGACCGTGAAGTACACGGCCGCGGCGACCGGCGAGGAGATCCAGGTGTCCGTACCGGTGCCGGTCAGTTCGACCCGCAGCGGTGATCTCGCCACCAGTTCCCGGACGGCGGCAATGAGGCCGAGGTCGCTCAGTTCGCTGGGGTGGATGTCGCGCACCGTCTCCCTCAGCCGTTCGAGCGCGCGCTCCGCCTGGGCCTGGGCCTGGCGGGCCAGCTGGACGATCCGTTCCTGGTCGGTGGCCGGCGCCGCCGTGGCCGCCGTGGCCGCCGTGGCCGAGGCCGCGGCTTCCAGGATGCCCAGGCGCATGACGAGGGCGACGAGTTCCTGCTGGGCGCCGTCGTGCAGGTCGCGTTCGATGCGTCGGCGCTCGTTCTCGAAGGCCGCCGTCAGCGAGGCCCGGCTGGTACGGAGTTCCTCCAGTTTCGCGAGCAGGTCGGGGTTCCGGCTCCCCGAGAAGGCCCGCAGGAGCAGGTCGCGGAGCAGGGAGATGCCGGCCAGCGCGCCCGCGGTGATCGCGCCGAGGGCGATTCCCGCGGGCACCGCAAGGAGGGATTCCGACAGGGAGGCCGGGGTGAACGGGCCGACTTTCGCGGCGATGCCGAAACCCCAGAAGACGGGGGAGAAAACCAGCGCGAGAGCACCGACGAATCCGAAGAATCCCACCAGCAGCGACAGCGCGGACAGGAGCGTGGCGGTGACGAACACGGGGAGGTCGGTCCTCCACACCGACCGTGCGTGCAGCCGGCCGGCCACCCACTGTGCCCAGCTGCGGTCGGCGGGTCGCAGGGGCATCGTCCGGACGCCGCACCACTGCGCCCTGGAGCGGTCCAGTTCGGCCACCACCGGAACCGAGACCGGCGCGGCGAGAACGGAAATCAGGAGAATCGGAAAGGCGGCCGCGGCGGCGGATTCGGTCAGCAGCCTCCGGGCAACATGAATCTGCGCCATGATCAATATTTTCGCACAGTTCGTATCGGTCGAGAGGTAGAGCCAGGTCTACCTCCAATCCCAGTACAGGCTCCCGTGCGCTCCCCCACCCGGACCTGGTTGCCTTGATTCATGCCTTTCTCCACTACCGATTCCGTGCCGTGCATTCGTTTGCGCGGTCTTCGGACGGACTTCCCCATTCCCGGCCGCCGGGGCGAGACGACGCGCGTCCTGCACGACATCGACCTGGACATCGCCGAAGGCCGGCTGACCGCCGTCGTCGGCCCCTCCGGTTCGGGCAAGTCGACGCTCCTGCTCTGCACGGCCGGCCTGGAGCAGTCGACCGCGGGGTCCGTCGAGATCCTCGGGACGGACGTCCGCTCGCTCAGCCCCCGCAGGCAGGCCGCGTTCCGCAGCGAGAACATCGGCTTCGTCTTCCAGGAGTACAACCTCGTCAGCTCGCTGACCGTCGAGGACAACATCGCCCTGCCGGCGCGGCTGGCCGGCCGCCGGGTGCCCAGGGCGCGGGTCGAGGACGCCATGGCGCGCCTCGGCATCGCCAAGCACGCGCGGCGGCGCCCCGACCGCCTCTCCGGTGGCGAGCGCCAGCGCGTCGCGGTGGCCCGGGTGGTGGCGAACCAGCCGCGGATCGTCTTCGCCGACGAGCCGACGGGCGCGCTCGACCTCAAGTCGGGTCATGTGGTGCTCGACTGGCTGCAGGCGCTGCCCGCGCAGGGGAGCACGGTGCTCATGGTCACGCACGACCCCCATGCGGCCGCGCGGGCCGACCGGGTCGTGGTGATGGGGTCCGGGCGGGTGCACGCCGTCATCCCCGGTGGCGACTCCCGTGCGGTGGGCGACGCCGTCCTCGCGGCGCAGTCGGCGGACGAGGCGGGCGGGGAGGAGTCGTGATCCGGCTCGTACTGTCGGACATCCGCCTGCAGGCGTCGATGTGGTGGTGGACGCTGCTGTGCGCCACGGTCGGCGCGGCGTGCTCGGCGGGCTCGGCCATCGCGATGTTCAGCGCCGTCTCGGCGGCGCGGGCGGCGGGTGACGCGCGGATGGTCTCCGCGTCGATCGCCCTCGGCGGCAACATCGTCTTCTTCACCGTGCTCGCCGCCGTGGGCATCGTCGCCTCCGCGGTCGGTCTGACGTTGACGACCCAGCGGCGCGAGCACGCCCTGTGGGTGATCCTCGGGATTCCGCGCCACCGGGTCAGGCGCATCCTGCGCACCGAGCTGGTGGTGCTGGGCGCGCTGGCCGGCGCACTGGCCGCACCGCTCGCCCTGCTGGTCGCGGATGTCGCCCTCGCGCAGTGGAAGGGGACGGGCCTCGACCTGCACGGGGCCTCGGTCGGGTTCCGGTTCTGGTACGTCGGCGTGAGCGTGCTGTTCGGCATGGTTCCGTGCCTGCTCGGGGGCTGGGGCGTCACCCGGCGGGCCGCCAGGACGCCGGAGATGCGCGCCTTCCGGGACCACTCCGATGCCCCGGCGCGCCCGGGCGTCGTCCGCTGTGTCCTCGCCCTGTGCCTGCTCGCCGGTGTGGTCGGGATGTGGATCCCCGGCCTGGGCCTCGAACTCGCGGGCGGACTCGCGCAGCGCACGGCCTTCGCGTTCGCCGGGAACCTCTTCCTCGTCTGCCTGCTGCTGCTGATGGGGCCGTGGGTCCTCACTCCGCTGATGAGGCTCTGGACGGCGCTGGTGCCCTCGCGCGGCGTCGCCTGGCACCTCGCCGTGCAGTCGTGCCGGGCCCGCGCAACGAGGAGCGTCACCACGGTGCTGCCCTTCGCGCTCTCCCTGTCGTTCGTCGGCCTCTTCATGGTGATGGGGGACGTCATGCCCGGAGGCAGCGCCGGGCTGGACGACGTCCTGGTCGTGCTGGGCTGGGTCTTCGTCGTGTCCTGGGTCGGGGGCCTCGCCGTGATCGCCCTCGTCGGGCGGGAGCGCGCCCGGGACAGCGCCGTCGTGACGGTGGCCGGTGCGCGGCCGGGCGTGGTCACCCGGTCGATGGTCTACGAGGGGGCGATCTACGCGGGGACGGCGATCGTCTTCGGCGCGGTGTTCGTCGCCGTGTCGAGTCTGACCATCGCCGTGGGAGCGCGGACCGACGTCCTGCGGGTCCTGGCGGGCCTTCCCTGGGCCACGCTCGGGGCGCTCGCCGCCGGGACGCTGGTCACCACCTGCCTCGCGCTGGTCCTGCAGGCGGCCCGGGTGTCGCGCACGGTCGCGGTCCGGGCGCTGCGCTCGTGACCGGGCACCGGAATCCACACCACTGGTTCGTTGGCGAAGGAAGAATTCGATGGAACTGACACCGCGCACGCTTCTCACTCTCGGCGGAGCCGCGCTCCTCGGCCTCGCCGCCACGGCCTGCACCACGGACGGCGCGTCGGCCGACGCGACCGTGGAATCGAAATCCTTCGATTTCGGCGGTGGCAGCCTGACCGTCAAGTCCGGTTCCGCCGACCTCGCGCTGGTGGCCGCCGACGTCGAGGGCGTTCAGGTGGAACGACGGGTCAGCGGCAGGAAGGCGGGCGGGTCGGTGGGGTCCGGCTGGCAGCTCGAAGGCGGCACTCTCACCCTCTCGCTGGACTGCACGGGGATCTCGGTGGACTGCGCCGCGAAGTACACCGTCAAGGTGCCGCGCGCCGTCGCCGTCACCGCCGAGAGCGGCAAGGGGCGCATCGAGGCCACCGGCTTCACCGCCGACTTCTCGGCCAGGACCGGCGGCGGCGACGTGCGGCTGTCGGACCTCCACGGCGCCAGGCTGGCCCTGGAAGGCGGCGACGGAAGCATCAAGGGCGACGGGATCTCCGCCCGGTCCGTCAGCGTCACGTCGCGCAACGGCGACGTCGGCCTGGGCCTGGCCGCCGTGCCCGACCTGGTCGACGTGCAGAGCAGGGACGGCAACGTCGAGCTGGGCCTGCCGGAATCGACGTACGCGGTCCGCACGGCCGCGAAGAAGGGCGACGTCACCGTGAACGTCGCGAAGGACGACGCGAGCGGCCATTCCGTGGCCGTCCGGACCCGTAACGGCAGCATCGCCATCGGCACGGGCGGGAAGTCCTAGGGCCCGTCTCTTGGACCCTTGCCGCCGCGCGGCAGCCACGCCGGAAGCGTTCGATCGAGCGCGAAAGTCGAACAGGAAAGAACGAATGTCAAGCAACTCCCCCTCCGGAATCAGGGCACCTCGGGTGCGGCGGCGCGCGGCCCTGGCACTCGCCGCTTCGATGACGGCCGCCGTGGCGATGACGGCGTGCTCCCACGACTCCACGGACGACTCGGCCTCTGCGGCACCGGGTGCCACCCGGGTGAGCGCCGGCCTGCAGAAGCTCATGAGTACCGCACCGTGGTCCTCGGGCCAGTGGGGCCTGCAGGTCGCCGATCTGCGGACGGGGAAGGTCGTCCAGTCCAAGAGCGCCGATTCCCAGTTCATGACCGGTTCGACGGCCAAGACCTTCGCCGTCAGTGCCGCGCTCGACGTCCTGGGTGACGACCACCGCTTCCGTACGCCCGTCGTGCACTCCGGTACGGTCTCCGCGGACGGGCGGCTCTCCGGCGACCTCATCATGGTCGGGAGCGGCGATCTGGCACTCGGCGGGCGGACCACCGCGTCAGGCGGACTGGACGTCCCCGACTTCGACCACTACGACGCCAACGCCGTACCCGGCATGGCGACCGTCACCGAAGAGGATCCGCTGGCGGGTGTCGACGAACTGGCCCGACAGGTCGCGGCCAGCGGAATCCGCCATGTCGACGGCGACGTGGTGATCGACAACCGGCTCTGGGATCCGGTGTCGATCGGCGGGGTCCCCATCACTCCGACCATCGTCAACGACAACCTGATCGACGTGCTCGTCACGCCGGGCGCACCCGGCGAGCCGGCCAAGGTCGACTGGCGCCCGAAGACGGCCGCCTTCGGCGTCGACGCGCAGGTGACCACCACGCCCGCCGGAAGCAAGCCGACGGTCACGACCGAAAGCGTGAGCCCCGGTCACATCCGGGTGCGGGGTTCCGTACCCGCGGACGCGAAGGCCCCCTTCGTGACGACCTACCAGGTTCCCGACCCGGCGGCGTTCGCCCGCACCGTCCTCATCGAGGCACTCGCCAGAAACGGCGTCAGCGTGTCCGCCCCCGCGCTGGGAGCGAACCCCGACAGCAAGCTGCCCGCGTCGGCGGAAGTGAACTCGATGCCCGTGTCGGCGACCTACACGTCCCCGCCCTTCAAGGAGTACGCCAAGCTGATCAACAAGGTCAGCCACAATCTCGGGGCGAACCTCCTGCCGCCGCTGATGGCAGCACACAACGGGCAGCGAACCTATGCCGACGGCATGAGGATCGAGAAGGAGTTCCTCACGCGCGCGGGCGTGGATCCGCAGGCGGTGAGCCTCGTCGACGCCCAGGGCCTGCCCGGCGACAAGGCGACGCCGAGCGCCCAGGTGGCGTTGCTGCGGCACCTGGCACGACAGGACGACTTCGACGTCTTCTACGACTCCATGCCGAGCATGGGCGTCGACGGTTCGCTGGCCGACGTCATCGGGCGCACCGATCCCGCCGCGGGACACATCCGCGCGAAGACCGGCACCCTGGTCAGTTCCTACCAGGGCAAGCTGGCCCTCGGCACCAAGGCACTCGCGGGCTACATCGACGCGAAGGACGGCCACCGCTACGCCTTCGCGATGTACGTGAACAACATTCCGGTGCCCAGTGGCTCCGTGAGCGATGCCATCGACCTCGCGCTCAAGGCCAACAGGCAACTGGGAGCGATGGCCGCCGCCGTCTACGAGTCGCCCAAGGCGTGACGGGCGGCCCGGTGACGTGATCGGTTCGGCGGCCGGAGACGGGCGCCGGATGCCGGCCGTCCGACGCGGGGCGCGACCGCCTCCACCCGGTCGGCGACGCTCAGCTCGCTCCGGCGTCGGACGCGGTGATCGCGCCCGGTCCCGGGGTGCGGCGGACGTCGTGGGGGGCGAGGTGGCCGTGCCCCGCGGCGCACTCCAGGACGACCCTGACCGGGGCGTCGCACGGGCTCGTGTCGTCGGCGGGCCGGTGGCGGACGACGACCGACGGGCCCTGGGGGTCGGCGAGGTAGGTGTCGCCCCACTCCAGGAGCGCGATGAGGGTCGGGCGCAGCGCGTGGCCCTGGTCGGTGAGCTCGTAGGCGTAGCGCCGGCGGTCTCCGGGTTCGCGGTAGGGGACGCGGCGCAGGACTCCGGCGGTGACCAGGGTGTCGAGTCGGTTGGCGAGGAGGTTCTTGGCGATGCCGAGGCGGGTGTGGAACTCGCCGAAGCGGTGGGCACCGTCGAGTGCCTCGCGGACGATCAGCAGGGACCAGCGTTCCCCCACCACCGAGAGGGCGCGTGCCACCGAGCAGTTCACCGGGTCGATCCGCCGTGTCTCCATGGGTGCGAGCCTAACGGTCTGGGTTTACGAACTGTACTCAGCGGCGGTAGCCTCCGGTCGGCGTCTGAGTTTAAAAACTAAACCCACAGGGGGTTCGGCCATGCCCATGCTCGACGTGTACGTTCCCGACGGTGCGCTGCGGCCCGATGCGGAGGCGGCGCTGATGGAGCGGATCACGGAGATCCTGATCCGCCACGAGGGGTTCGACCCCGCCGATCCGGTGGCCCGGTCCGTGTCGTGGCTGTTCCTGCACCGGCCGGCGGCCGTGTTCGTCGGCGGAGAGCCCGCGGACGCGCCCCGCTACAAGGTCGTGCCGTCGGTGCCCGAGGGGCAGCTCGACGAGCGGAAGCGGGCCGGTGTCATCGCCGAGGTCACCGAGGCGATCCTGGACGCCGAGGACGGCGCCTGGCCGCGCGATGCCGGCCGCGTCTGGGTCTTCCCCACGCAGATCCCCGAGGGCCACTGGGGCGGCTGGGGGCGGATCAGGCCGCTGGCGGCGATCCTCGCCCGGCTCGGCGGCGACGGCGACGGCGGGCGCGCCCGGGCGCTGGCGCGTGAGCGGATCGCCGCCAGCCGCGCCGAACGCGCCCTGCTGCCCTGACCCCGGCGCTGCGGGCCGCGCCGTGCACAGGAAGTCGGCGGGGTCGACTTCCGGTGCACGGCGGGCCGCTCGGTGCTGCGGCCCGCCCGCGTCCGCCGGGTCGGTCAGGCCGGGTGGACGAGGCGGCTCTCGTAGGCGAAGACCACGGCCTGGATCCGGTCGCGCAGGTCGAGCTTGTGCAGGATCCGTCCCAGGTGGGACTTCACGGTCGCCTCCGCGAGGTACAGGGCGGCCGCGATCTCGGCGTTGGACAGGCCGCGGCCCACCTGGACGAGCACCTCGCGTTCGCGGGCGCTGAGCCGGGCCAGCCGCTCGTCGTTCTCGGCGCTGCGGCCGCCGGGCAGGTGCGGGCGGACGTTCTCCAGCAGGCGGCGGGTGATCCGCGGGGAGATCACCGCGTCGCCGGCGGCGACGTTGCGGATCGCGGTGAGCAGTTCCTCGGGCCTGGTGTTCTTCAGCAGGAAGCCCGAGGCCCCGGCGTTGAGGCCGGCGAAGGCGTACTCGTCGAGGTCGAAGGTGGTGAGGATCAGCACCCTGCTGCCCGGGCAGGCGCTGACGACCTGGCGGGTCGCCTCGATCCCGTCGGTGCCGGGCATCCGGACGTCCATGAGGACGACGTCGGGGCGCAGCTGCCGGGCGAGGTGGACGGCCTGGGCGCCGTCGGCGGCCTCGCCGACCGGGGCCATGTCGGGCTGGGCTTCCAGGACGGTGGCGAAGGCCATGCGCAGCAGTGCCTCGTCGTCGGCGATCAGGATGCGGATCGTCATGCGGGCACCGCCGCGCCGCTGTCGAGGGGGTCGGCGGGGTCGACGGGGTCGTGGGGGTCGAGGAGGAGGCGGGTGTGGACCGCCCAGCCGCCGCCGGGCCGGGGGCCGGCGCGCAGTGTCCCGCCGTAGGCGGCGGCGCGTTCGCGCATGCCGGGGATGCCGTGGCCGCCGGAGGGTGCGCAGGCGGGCGCGGAGGCCGGGGCGGGGGCGGGTGCGGGGTGTGGCGGGTGGGGGCCGTCGTCGGTGACGTCCACGGTGACGGCCGCGGTCGTGCACCAAAGGCGCACCCTCGCGCGGGTGCCGGCGGGTGCGTGTTTGAGGGTGTTGGTCAGGGCTTCCTGGACCAGGCGGTAGACGGTGAGCCCCGCGGTGGCGGGGATGTGGGTGTGGCCGCCGTGGACGTCGAGGCGGGTGGGCAGTCCAGCAGCGCCCATCTGGTCGGCGAGGTCCCGGAGTTGGGCGATGCCGGGCAGTGGGTGGCGCTGCTCGTCGGGTTCATCGGTGCGCAGGACGCCCAGGGAGCGCCGCATGTCGGTCAGGGCCTGCCGGCCGGTCTCGGAGATGCGGAGCATCGCGGTGGTGGCCCGGTCGGGTGAGCGGTGCTGCGCGTAGAGGGCGGCGTCGGTGAGCGCGACCATGACGGACAGGTTGTGGGTGACGATGTCGTGCATCTCCCGGGTGATGCGGGCGCGTTCCTCGGCGACGGCCAGTCGTGCCCGCTGTTCGCGGTCCCGTTCCAGGCGTGCGGCGCGTTCCTCCAGGGCGGCGAGGTAGGCGCGTGTGGTGCGGGCGTTCACGCCGAGGACGGCGGCGGCGACGGTCGTGGCGGTGAGGGCGACGAGGGGGGTCAGGAACGCGCCGTCCGGTGCCCAGCGCAGGCAGGCCAGCAGGACGCCCGTCTGTGTGACGGCCGCGGCGAGGAGCGTGCCGCGCCGGCCGGTGCGCGCGGCCACGGCGTAGAGGGCCACCAACAGGGCGATGTCCGCGGGGAGTTGGATGCCCATCAGCCACTGGACGAGGGCCGCGGCCGCCACCGCGCCGAACACGGCCAGCGGGGCCCGGCGCCGCCACGGCAGGGGCAGGACGAGAGCGGCGGTCAGGGCGGTGGCCGCCGGCAGCTCGTGCGGCGCGCGGGTGGTGACGGCGTTGAGGAGCAGGAGCGCGGGCAGCAGCGCCTCCCACACCGCGGGCGGCAGCCGGGAGGCCCGGCGCCCGGCCGCCGCCACCGGGCGCGCCGCGCGGGCGAGGGCCCGGTCGGCACGGCCCGTCAGCCGTGAGGCCGTCCTCGCCCAGCGCGCCCTCGCCCGTGCCCGTGTCCGGTCCCAGCGGTGTAACCGGCGCGCCCGGTGGGCCTGATGGGGCTGGTGGGCCTGGCCGGGTTCGGCGGCCGCCTCGGTCATCACACGTCCCTGTCGATTCGGCGTCATGGCTCACGGCCGCCCCCACCGGGCCGGCCGCCGCGAACAGCCGGCCCCGGGCCGGCCGGGTACGGGGACCGTACGCCGCGCGCGCCGCCCGGCACGTACCGCGGCTCTGTCACGGTAGGCCGCGGGAGCGCGCGGCACATGATCCCACCGTCGGAACGCACAGTGCCGGGGTACGACCGCAGGAGGAGCCCGGCCACCTCCCGTGGTCGCAGCCCGGCCGCCGCCGCGGCGTGCCCGGGTGCCGCCGTGGTCGTACGGGCCCTGCCGTACGCTGCGCCCCCGGTCGCAGTGCGGCGGCCTCCGGTGGGCGATGCGGCGGCGCGTGCCCGGCGCCGAGCATGGCCGGGTGACCGAGAACACCGCGGGACTGCCCGTGTCCTCCCTGGAGATCCTCGCCCTGCTGGGCGCCCTCGCGCTGGTGGCGGCGCGCTGGCTTGCGCCCGCCGCCCGTCCGCGCGCCACGATCGCGGCGGTGGCGGTCCTCGTGCCGTGCGCCGTCGCGCTGGGCGTGACGGGGATCCGCTGGCAGCTGCTGCCGGTGCTGGCCGGCGCCGCGCTCGCGCTGCCGTTCGCGCTCCTGCCCCTGCTGCGCCCGCTGCGGCGCCGCCGCGGGCGGCCGGCGTGGCGGGCCCGCTGGTGGCTGGCGCTGCCGGGATCGGCGGCCTGCGCCGGGTTGATCGCCGCGGGCCCGCTGGCTGCCTGGGCCTTCCCCGTGCCCGTGTTCCCCGAGCCGTCGGGCGGCTTCGCGGTGGGCACCCGCGTGGTGCAGTGGACCGACCAGGGCCGCCCCGAGACCTTCACCGCCGATCCGGACGACCGGCGCACGGTCGTGGTCCAGCTCTGGTACCCGGCGCGCAGGAGCCCCGCGGGCGCGCGGCGGGCCCAGTACCTCGGACGCACCCGGCAGGAGGCGCGCACCGTCGCCGGGGCGCTGGCCGGCGGCGTCGGCCTGCCGGGCTTCCTGATGGACGGTGTCGCGCGGGCCCGCAGCCGCTCGGTCCTCGACGCCCCGGTGGACGGCGGGGGCGGGCGGTTCCCGGTGGTGATGTTCTCTCCCGGATCGGGCGGGGTGCGCACCCAGAACACCGCCTGGGCGGAGGAGTTGGCCAGCCACGGCTACGTCGTCGCCGCCCTCGACCACCCGTACGACTCCGCGGCCGTCGTCCTCGCCGACGGCCGGACGCTCACCTCCGAGACCTCCTCCAGCGGCGACCGCGACAAGGACGAGGAGCTGGCGGCCGGCTGGACGGCGGTGAGGGCCGCCGACCTCGGCTTCGTCCTGGGCCGGCTGGAGGCCCTGGACCGGGGCGAGGGCGCCGACCCGCTGACCGGGCGCCTGGACACCGGCCGGGCCGCGGTGGCCGGCCACTCCATGGGCGGCGCGGCCGCCCTGCAGGCGGCCCGTCAGGACCACCGCTTCCAGGCCGTCGTCGACCTGGACGGCTTCCCCCACGGCCCCGCCTCCCCCGCCCTCGGCCGGCCGGTGCTCGCGCTCACCCAGGCGCTCACCCCGGCGACCGACCCGCGCTACCTGCCCCGCCTCACCGAGGCGCTCGCCTCCGGCACCGCGACGAGCTACCGGCTCACCGTCCCCGGCGCCGCCCACCTCACCTTCATGGACGGCCCCCTGTACCTGCCGCCGGTGCCCTCGCTCGTCGGCTCCCTGGGCCGCACCGAGGGCCCGCGCGTCGTCGCCGCGGCCACCCTCGCCTTCCTGGACTCCGCCCTGCGGGGCAACCCCGGCGACCCGGCCGGCGCCCTGCGGGCCTACGGCAGCCTCAGCGTCGTGCGCCCGGACGGGGGCGGGTGAGACCCGGGTGACGGGCGGGGCCGGACGTACCGGGGCCCCGTCGACGGGCGCGCCGCGCCGCTCTGCAACGGAGTCCGGGCCCCGGACGCGGTGGGCCGAGCCCCGGCGGGGGCTGCGCGGAAAAAAGTGGAATCGGGCACCCCCGGGGGGTCGTGAAACGGCCCCGTACGGGGCTTCGGCGGGGGCCCGGGCGCACCGCGGCACAGGCCGGAGGCAGCCGGGGCCGCCGCCCCGGGGCAGGCGCTCACGCGGCCGCCCACGCCCTCGGCAAACAGGCATTGACCTGGTGTTATGCGGAAATTCGCCTAGGCTGTGGAGCTCCGCCGGCCACCTTCTGGAGGGGACCTCGTGAGCCTGGACACCAACCCGTACGACGGCATCCGCATCGAGGTACTGGAGGGGTGGGAAGCCGTCAGGAAGCGGCCCGGGATGTACATCGGCTCGACCGGTGAACGCGGCCTGCACCACACGGTGTTCGAGGTCGCCGACCGGGCGGTGGACGAGGTCCTGGCGGGCCGCGCCGGCCGCGTCGAGATCACCCTGCTGCCCGACGGCGGGGTGCGCGTGGCCGACGACGGGCCTGGCGAGGCCGACCCGGAGGCCCTGCTGACCCGCATGGACTCCGCGGCGGGGCCCCGCGGCCGCCACAGCGTGGCGCCCCACGGGGCGGGCGTGGGCCCGTTCGTCGTCAACGCCCTTTCGAGCCGGATGACGGCCGAGGTGCGGCGCGGGGGCGTGCGCCGGGAGCAGGAGTACGCGCGCGGCGCCGCTCTCACCCCGCTCACCGACACGGGCCCGGCCACCGGCAGCGGGACCGTCATCACCTTCTGGCCGGACGCCGGGATCTTCGAGACCACGCGGTTCTCGTTCGATGCCCTGGCCGACCGCTTCCGCGAACTGGCGCTGTTGAACCGGGACTTGGATGTCTCACTGGCCGACGAGCGCCACCCGGACGGCGTACGGTCGGTCCGCTTCCGGTTCCCCGGCGGCGGGGCGCGGGAGTTCGTCGCCCTCCTCGACGGCGACGGCAAGGGCGAGGGCGAGCACGCGGCGCCCGCCGTCACGGACACCATCGGCTTCGAGGCCGAGGACCCGCGGATGGCGGGAACGCTGGAGGTGGCCCTGCGGTGGCGCGACGGCGGCGAGGAGCGGGTGCGCGGCTTCGCCAACAGCCACCCCACCACCGGCGGCAGCCACGAGACGGGCCTGCGCGAGGGCGTGGCGGCCGCGCTCGACGCCTACGCGCGCCGGCGGCTCCTGCCGGCCCCGCCGGTCGGCGCGGGTCTGACGGCGGTGGTGTCGGTGAAGCTCGACGATCCCAAGTTCGAGGGCTCCACCCGCTCCGTGCTCGGCAACGCCGCGGTGCGCGGCTGCGTCGCCGAGGCCGTCCGGGAGCATCTGGGCGCGTGGCTGGAGGAGCACCCGGAGCAGGCCGCGGTCGTCGTCGGCCGCGCCCGCCCTGGGGGTGCCTGAGCCCCGGGTGTGTGAGCGCCGCGCCCCGCCGCTGCCGCCGGCCTTTTGAGGGGCCGGCGGCAGCGGCAGGGCGTCTGCCGCGTCAGGCGGGGCGGATGCCCGGGTTGCCGGCCTCGGTGGTGAAGGAGGCGGCGGTGGACAGGGTGCCGCCGGGGCGGGTGATGTGGGAGACCACCCGGTAGTCGGCGCGGGCGCGGTGCTGGTCCAGGGTGAGCACGGTGTAGCCGCGGCGCCCGTCGTAGAACTTCATGTGCGCGTTGGCGGACATGAGGTTGTTCCAGTTGGACGGCTTCTCCTCGCCGTCGCCGTCGCTGCTGATCGAGGTGCCGACGAACTCCACGCCCACGGTGCGGGAGGTGGGGTCGTCGAAGTTGCGCTTGACGTCCAGGGCGTAGGCGACGTGCACGTCGCCGGTGAGCAGGACGAGGTTCTCGACGCCGGCCTGGTCGACGGTCTGCAGGAAGCGCTCGCGGGCGGCGGGGTAGCCGTCCCAGGCGTCCATGGAGAGCTTGGAGCGCTCGGCGGTGGTGTTCTTGCGGCGGGAGAAGACGACCTGCTGGGGGATCACGTTCCAGGTGGCCTTGGAGTGGCGCAACCCGTCGGCGAACCAGCGTTCCTGGGTGGCGCCCATCAGGGTGCGCTTGGGGTCGTCGGACTCGGGGGTGGGGTACTGCCAGCCGTCGCCGTTGGCCTGGTCGTCGCGGTACTGGCGGGTGTCGAGGATGTCGAACTGGGCGAGGCGGCCGAAGTGGACGCGCCGGTAGAGGGTCAGGTCGGTGCCGTTGGGCTGGGGCATGCGCAGCGGCTGGTTCTCCCAGTAGGCGCGGTAGGCGGCGGCGCGGCGGGCGACGAAGGGGGCCGGGTCCTGGTTCTTCTCGGGGATGCCGGCGGCGTAGTTGTTCTCCACCTCGTGGTCGTCCCAGGTGACGTACCAGGGGTGGGCGGCGTGGGCGGCCTGGAGGTCGGGGTCGGTCTTGTAGAGGGAGTAGCGCAGCCGGTAGTCCTCGAGGGTGGTGGTCTCGTGGTTGAAGTGGGCCGCCAGGGTGCGGTCGGTGTACTTGCGGTCGCCGCCGACGGCGTCGATGCCGTACTCGTAGATGTAGTCGCCGACGTGGAAGACGGCGTCGAGGTCCTCGTTCGCGAGGTGGCGGTAGGCGGTGAAGTAGCCGTCCTCGTAGGCCTGGCAGGAGACGAAGGCGATGCGGGCGCTGTCGAGCTTCTTGCCGCGCGGCGGGGCGGTGCGGGTGCGGCCGACGGGGCTGGTCCAGGAGCCGACGGTGAAGCGGTACCAGTACGTGCGGGCGGCGTCGAGGCCGTCGGCGTCGACGTGGACGGCGTAGTTGAACTCGGCGTGGGCGCGGGCGGTGCCGCGGCGCTCGACGCGGCGGAACTTGTCGTCGCGGGCGATCTCCCAGCCGACCTTGACGGAGCCGGCGGGCGGCATGCCGGAGCCGGGCTCCAGGGGGCGCGGGGCCAGGCGGGTCCAGAGCACGACGGCCTCGGAGGTGGCGTCGCCGGAGGCCACGCCGAGGGTGAAGGGGTTGTCGCCGATGGCGCGCGGGGCGATCTCGTTGTCGGCGGCGTGCGCGGAGGGCAGGTTGACGCTGAAGGCGAGCGCGGCGGCGGCCGAGGTGACGGTCAGGAAGCGGCGCCGGTCCAGGCGGGCGGCGGCCTCGCGCAGCATCCGGTCGGGCGTGGGTCGGTCGGCGGGGCGGGTCATGGGGGTGGTGGCCTTTCGCGGCTCGGGGGTGTGCGAAGGGAATTGGAGTGGACCACCCCGTACTGCGGGGGTCGGGATTCCGGCAGCAGAGTGAGCATCTGATGGGAGACCCGTGAAGGTCCGGCACTTCGCCCCGAAGCGGATGAACCGTCATGTTCCGGGCTTTCCCCCGTGGCCGGGCGGGGTCCGGCCGTCGTCCCGCCCCGCCCACCGGGCCCGCGCACGGCCCGCGGGCGGGGTGTGCGCAATGGGCAGGTCAAGGCGCCCCCTGGCCGTGTCAGGCGGGGTGCCGGGCGGTCAGACGACTTCGAGGTTGGCCATCATCCCCATGTCCTCGTGCTCGGCGTTGTGGCAGTGGAACAGGTACCGGCCGCGGTAGCCGTCGAAGCGGGTGATGATCTCCACCGACTCCCCCGGGCGCAGCGAGACGGTGTCCTTGAGGCCGGCGTCGTGGGGCAGTGGGGGTTTTCCGGCGCGGCTGAGGATGCGGAAGCCGACGAGGTGGAGGTGGACGGGGTGGTGGACGTCGGCGATCAGGCGCCAGATCTCGGTGTCGCCGAGGGGGACGGTGACGTCGGTGCGGGCGGGGTCGAAGGGGCGGCCGCCGATGAGCCAGCCGTGGCCGCCGTTCGTGCGGCCGGCGCGGAAGGCGAAGTCGCGGGTGCGGACGGCGTCCTGGCGGTGCCAGTCGGGCAGGTCGGTGGAGAGGGTGGGCGGGATGCGGCTGTCGTCGGCGGCGGGGCGGCGGGTGATGCGGAAGGCCATGACGTCGCGGGTGCGGCCGGTGCCGAGGCGGTTGACGAGGCGTACGAGGGAGCCGACGGGGGCGGTGGTGAAGTCGACGACGAGGTCGTGGCGTTCGGCGGGGGCCAGGGGCAGGCTCCGGTGGGTGACGGGGGCGGTGAGCAGGCCCTGGTCGGAGCCGATCCGGACGAGGTCGAGGCGGCGGCCGTCCTCGGTGCGGGCCTCGAGTTCGTAGTGGCGGGCGTTGGAGGCGTTGAGCAGGCGCAGGCGGTGGCGGGCGGCGTCGGTCTCGTGGACGGGCCAGGGGGCGCCGTTGACGAGGATGACGTCGCCGAGGACGCCGGCGAGGTGGGGTTCGGTGACGCCGGGGCGCTCGCGCAGGGTGGGGTCGAGGGAGGGGTAGGTGAGGGCGCCGTCCGCGGTGAAGGCGCGGTCGGCGATCATCAGGGGGATCTCGCGGGGGCCGGCGGGCAGGCCGAGGGCGTCCTCTGCGTCGTCGCGCACGATGTGCAGGCCGGCGAGGCCGCGCCAGATGGCGGGGGCGGTGAAGTCCATGCGGTGGTCGTGGTACCAGAGCAGGGTGGGGCGCTGGTCGTTGGGGAAGGTGTAGTCGCGGGTCAGGCGGCTGGTGACGGCGCGGGGGTCGGCCATAGCGCCGCCGCTCATGCCGTCCATGCCGGGCATGCTGTGGGCGGGGGTCTGGGGCCAGGTGGCGGGCAGGACGAGGTCGGTGGGGTAGCCGTCGGAGGCGGCGGGGGTGCGGCCGCCGTGCAGGTGGACGACGGTGGGCACGGGCAGTTCGTTGCGGTGGGTGACGGTCACGGGGCGGCCGCGGCGGGCCTCGATGGTGGGGCCGGGGAAGGTGCCGCCGTAGGTCCACAGGCGGGTGGTGAGGCCGGGCAGGATCTCGGCGGCGGTCTCGCGCTGGACGATCTCGTAGCGGTCGCCGGTGCCGTCGGTGGCGACGGGCTTGAGGACGGCGGGTATCGGCAGCGGTACCCGGTGGGGCGGGGGCAGTTGGGCGGTGCTGCGCAGGTGGGCGCCGGTGGTGGCGGGGCGGCGGGCGAGGGTGGCGGCGGTGGCGAGGCCGGTGGTGGTGAGCAGGCCGAACGCGCCGCCGAGGCCGAGAATCTGACGCCTCGTCAAACCGTCGCGGCGGAGGCGGGGTTCAGGCACGGTCGTCCTCCGTGGGGGCGGGGCGGCGGCGCGCGGGCAGCGGGGTGCGCCACAGGGCGATGGTGAGGACGACGGTGGCGGCGATGGTGGCCACGCCGAGCGGCAGGTGCAGCCACAGGGCGCCGTCGAGGCCGGCGAAGTACTGCGCGGTCTCGGCGGCGGCGACGGCGAGGGTCGCGGCGGCCGGCCAGCCGCGGCGCAGCCGGGCCCACAGGACGAGGGCGGCGATCAGCTGCAGGTAGCCGAGGGTGGTGACGGCGTCGGCGCCGGCGGCGTGCCAGTTCAGGGCGTCGTAGTCGCCGCTGAGGTAGACGCCGGCGAAGACGGGCTGGCCGAAGACGGCGGCGGTGTGGACGGCGGCCAGGGCGCGCAGGGTGTGTCCGGCGGGCCCGGTCCGCTCCCCCGTGGCGGACCGGGCCGCAGACCGGGCCGCGGGCTCGGGAGGGGTCCTGTCGGCGGCGATGGCCATGGGCGTCCTTCCTCACACTGGCTGGCGTCGGGCCGCGCGGTTCGGCGGTGTGCGGCCCTGCCCATGACGCTATGACCGTGCGGCTATCGTGTCTAAGATCAATATCGCTATGGCGTTATGACGCGTGGGGCATGGGGGCGTCGGTGGACCTGAACACGCTCGGGCAGTTCCTGGTGGTGGCGCGGCTGGAGCACCTGAGCCGGGCGGCCGAGGAACTGCGCGTCGCCCAGCCGTCGTTGAGCCGCTCCATCGCCCGGCTGGAGGCCGAGCTGGGCACCCCGCTGTTCGAGCGCGGCGGGCGGCTGCGGCTGAACGCGGCCGGGCACCTGTTCCGCGGCTACGTGGAGCGTTCGCTCGGCGAACTGGAGGCGGGCCGGCGGGCGGTGGCCGAGGCCGCCGGGCAGGGGCCGGGCACGGTGCGGCTGGCCTCGGAGACGTTCCTGGCCTTCAGCGGGCCGCTGGCGGCGTTCAAGTGCGCCCACCCGGGGGTGGAGATCGAGCTGCACCAGCTGCCCGCGCGGGAGATGGCGCGGCGGCTGCGCTCCCAGGACGTCGACCTCGCCGTCGCCTCCCAGCCCGTCACCGCCGAGGGCCTGGAGTCGGTGCTGCTGCTGGAGGAAGAGGTGGGGCTGGCCGTCCCGGTGGGCGACCCGCTGGCCGGGCGCGCCCGCCAGGGCGCCCGGGTGGGCATCGAGGAGCTCGCCGGGCGGCCGTTCATCGCCGCCCGCCCCGGGCACTGGCAGCGCCGCCTGCTGGACCAGCTGTTCGCCGCCCGCGGCCTGGTGCCGCGGATCGTGTGCGAGAGCGACGAGGCGGGCGCCATCGCCGAGCTGATCAGCGCGGGCCTGGGCATCGGCCTGGTGCCCGACGTCGCCCGGCGCACCGCCACCCGCCTGCCGCTGGTGTGGGTCGGCGTCGACAGCCCGGACTGCCGGCGCTCCCTGACCCTGTTCTGGGACGCGCAGGTGCGCCTGCCCGCCGCCGCCCGCCTGCTGCGCGAGGCGATCGCCGGCTGGGACTGGACGCGGGGCGCGGCGGACGGGCCGGCGGACGGTACGGCGGGCGGTCAGGCAGGCGGGGGCTTCTGACCGGGGCCCCGGGGCCCTACAGCTTGGCGGCCGAGAAGGTGTCGCACTGGGCGAAGTCGCCGCTGCGGTAGCCGGTGGTGAACCAGGCCTTGCGCTGCTCGGCGGAGCCGTGCGTCCAGGCCTCCGGGTTGATCCGGCCGGTGGCCTGCTGCTGGATCCGGTCGTCGCCGACCGCCGCGGCCGCGTCCAGGCCCTGGGCGATGTCCTGGTCGGTGAGCGAGGCGATCAGCGGACGGCCGGTGGAGGGCTGCGGGGTGGTGGTCGCGTGGTGCGCCCACACCCCGGCGTAGCAGTCGGCCTGCAGTTCCAGGCGCACCGAGCCGCTGGAGGCGCCCTGGCGGTCGCCCCCGACCTTCTGCATGGCGCCGGTGAGGGTCTGGATGTGGTGGCCGTACTCGTGGGCGACGACGTAGGACTCGGCGAACGGGCCGCCCTTGGCGCCGAAGCGGGCGGACAGGTCCTTGAAGAACCCGAGGTCGAAGTAGGCCTTCTTGTCGCCGGGGCAGTAGAACGGGCCCACCGAGGAGGTCGCCGGCCCGCAGGCGGTGGAGACCTGAGCGGTGAACAGCACCGTCTCGGCGTTCTTGTACGGGATCTTGGCGGCGCGCGGCAGTTCGGTGCGCCAGAACTCCTGGAGGCTGTTGGTGACCGCCACGATCCGGCAGTCCTGGCGCTTGTTGGCGTCCGCCCCGGTCTTGCAGGCCTGCTGCGCCTCGCCGCCGGTGCGGCTGCCGGAGGAGTCGGCGGAGGAGCCGGAGCCGGAGGACAGGCCCAGCAGCTGCGGGTCGACGCCGAGGACGACCGCGACCAGCACCGCGATCAGGCCCACGGCCCCGCCGCCGATGGCGAGCTTCCCGCCGGGGATGCCACGCCGGTCGTCCACCTGCGAGGTGTCGAGGTCGCCCTGGTCGTCGAACTGCATGTGCCCCTGCCTGCCCGTTTCTGTCGTGTTCCGCCCCACTGGTGACGGTCTGTGCCACCGGCGGCCCGGCCCAGCCTACGGGCCCCGGCCCGGGCACGGGCGCAGCGGGGCGGCGGTTCGGGCGGGCGCGGGGGTTCAGGCGGGTACGGGGGCGCCGACGGCGCGCAGCAGTTCCAGGCGGGAGGCGGAGTCGCTGCCGGGCGCGGCGGTGTGCACGAGCAGCAGCTGGCCGTCGCCGGCGGCGGCCAGCACCTCGCACTCCAGCTCCATCGGGCCCACCACGGGGTGCAGCAGCCGTTTGCGGCCGCTGCGCCGGCGGGCGACCTCGTGGCGTTCCCAGCAGGCGGTGAACTCCTCGCCGGTGGCGAGGAGTTGTTCGAGCAGCTGGGCGGCTCTGCGGTCGCCGGGGCGGGCGGTGCGGGCGGCGCGCAGGGAGGCGACGTGGGCGCGGGCGAGGTCGTGGTGGTCCTCGGGCGGGAACAGGGCGCGGGTGTCCGGTTCGGTGAACCAGCGCAGCAGCAGGTTGCGTTCCCGGGGCGCCCGGGCGGAGAGGTCGCCGAAGACGGCGGCGGCCATCGGGTTCTGGGCGAGGACGTCGCCGAGGTCGGAGACGACCTGGGCGGGTGTGTCGTGCAGGCGGTCGAGGATCAGCAGTAGTCCGGGGCGTACGTGTCCGAGCGGCCCGTGGCGGTGCGGCGGTTCGTGTCCGGCGAGGTGGAAGAGGTGGTCGCGTTCGTCCTGGGTGAGCCGGAGCGCCCGTGCCAGCGCGGCGAGCAGCTGCGGTGAGGGCTGGGGCCCGCGCCGCTGTTCCAGGCGGGCGTAGTAGTCCACCGACAGCCCGGCCACCTGCGCCACCTCCTCCCGGCGCAGCCCGGGTGTGCGCCGTCGGGCTCCGGGTGGCAGTCCCAGGTCGGCGGGGGTGAGCCGGGCGCGGGCGCGGGTGAGGAAGTCGGCCAGTGCCGGTCGGTCGATCATGTGTCCAGCATGGCCCGCCGGGCTGGGCGCAGCCAGGGATCGGCGGTCCCTGGTTGGGGAGGTCTCTGCCGCCGCGGGCGGTGGGCGGGCAGGGTGGCGGGGGTCGGAGGAGGTCGACTTCCTTGGAGGGGACGGGCGATGGCGAGGATCCTGGTGACGGGTGCGACCGGTTCGGTGGGCAGCCGGCTGGTGCCGCGGCTGGTGCGGTGGGCGGCGGCGGACGGCTCGTCGGTGCGGGTGCTGGCGCGTGACGCGGCGAAGGCGGCGGCCCTGGCGGATGCCGGGGTGGAGGTGGTGGTCGGCGACCTGTGCGAGGAGGCGGACCGGGCGCGGGCGCTGGAGGGGGCCGAGGTGGTGCTGAACGTGGCGGCGGCGCTGCGGGGGGTGTCGGACGAGGCCGCGTGGGCGGTCAACCGGGATGCGGCGGTGGCGCTGGGCCGTCAGGCGGCGCGGGCCGGGGTGGCGCGGTTCGTCCACACCAGTACGAACCTGGTGTACGGGCGGGGGCTGGGGCGCCCCGCGGTGGAGGGCGACCGGCTCGCGCCGGATCCGGCGTGGGGGGTGTACGCGGCGTCCAAGGCGCGGGCCGAGGCGGGACTGCGTGCCCTGGGCGGTGAACTGCCGCTGGTGGTGGCGCGGTTGGCGTTCGTGTACGGGGAGGGTGATCCGCACCTGGCGCAGTCGCTGCGCTGGGCGGCCGGCTGGCCCGCGCACCGGCGTCTGGCGGTCGTGCACCACGCGGACGTGGCACGGGCGCTGTGGCGCGCGGTGGCGGTGCCCGGCATCGAGGGGCGCACGTACAACGTGGGCGACGACGCGCCGCTGACGGCCTGGGACCTGTATGCGCTCAACGGGCTTGCCCATCCTGGCGGTTCGGCCGCGGAGGCGTTCGACCCGTGGGAGGGCCAGGTGTCCACGGAGGCGGCGCGCCGGGAGCTGGGCTGGCGGCCGCTGTACCCGTCGGCGTGGGCGGCGGCCGACGCCGGGGCGCTGTAGCGGGCGCCGGGGTGCCGCCCGGCCCTCCTCGGGGGGAGGGCCGGGCGGTGCGGGTCAGCCGGCCGGGGCGGGGGCGTAGCCGGCCGGGCGGGTGGTGAAGGTGCCGCGGCCCTGGGTGCGGCCGCGCAGGCGGCCCGCGTAGCCGAAGAGTTCGGCGAGCGGGACCAGGGCGCTGACCTGGGCGGTGGCGGTGGCGGGGCCGGGTTCGGTGGCCCGGATGTGGCCGCGGCGGGCGGCGAGGTCGCCGAGGACGGTGCCCAGGGCGTCCTCGGGCACGGTGACGCTCACCTCGGCGAGCGGTTCGAGCAGGTGCATGCGCGAGGCGCGCAGGGCCGCGCGCACGCCGAGGCGGGCGGCGGTGCGGAAGGCGAGTTCGGAGGAGTCCTTGGGGTGGGTGGCGCCGTCGGTGAGGGTGACGGCGACGCCGGTGACCGGGTGCCCGCCGAGCGGGCCGTCGGTCAGGGCGTCGCGGCAGCCGGCCTCGACGGCCTGGACGTACTCGCGCGGCACCCGTCCGCCGGTGACGGTGGAGGTGAACGCGAAGTCCTCCTCGGTGCCCGCCGGCAGGGGGTGGACGTCGAGGACGAGGTGGGCGAACTGGCCGGCGCCGCCGTCCTGTTTGGCGTGCCGGTAGGTGAAGCCGGTGACGCCCTGGAGGAGGGCCTCGCGCAGGGCGACGCGCGGGCGCCCGACGACGGCTTCGACGCCGCTCTCGCGCCGGATCTTCTCCACCGCGACCTCCAGGTGCAGTTCGCCCAGGCCGGACAGGGTGCGCTGGCCGGTCTCGGGGTCGGTGGCCACGCGCAGCGCGGGGTCCTCCTCGGCGAGGCGGGCGAGGGCGGTGGCGAGCTTGTCGGTGTCGGCGGCGCGGCGGGCCTCGACGGCGACGGTGACGACCGGTTCGGCGCTCACGGGGGCCTCCAGGACGATGGGGTGATCGGCGTCGCACAGGGTGGCGCCGACGCGGGTGTGCTTGGGGCCGGCGACGGCGACGATGTCGCCGGCGCGCGCCTCGTCGGTCTCGGTGTGGCGGCCGGCCGGGTCGGTGAGGATGCGGGCGACGCGTTCGTGGCGGCCGGTGGTGGTGTCGAGCACGGTGTCTCCCTTGTGCAGGGTTCCGGCGTACAGGCGCAGGTGGGTCAGGCGCCCGGTGGGGGCGGCGGTGACCTTGAACGCCAGGGCGGTCAGGGGCTGTCGGGGGTCGGCCTCGCGCTGCTGGGTGCCGTCGGCGGAGCGGGTGGGCGGGACGTCGAGCGGGGAGGGCAGGTAGGCGACGGCGGCGTCCAGGAGCGGTTCGATGCCGCGGTTGCGGTAGGCGGAGCCGCACAGCACCACGACGGCCTCGCCGGTGCGGGTGAGGTCGCGCAGGGCGGTGGTGAGGGTGGCGGCGCTCAGGGTGGCGTCGGCGCAGAACTCCTCCAGGGCGTCGGGGTGCAGTTCGGCCACCGCCTGCGCCAGGGCGTGGCGGCGCTCGGCGGCCTCGGCCTCCAGGTGGGCGGGGACCGGGCCCTCGTGCGGGGTTCCGTCGTCGTGCCAGGTGAGGGCGCGCAGGCGCACGAGGTCGACGACGCCGGTGAACGACTCCTCGGTGCCGATGGGTAGTTGGACGGCCAGCGGGTGCGGGTGCAGGCGTTCGCGGATGGCGTCGACGGCGGTGTCCAGGTCGGCGCCGGCGCGGTCGAGCTTGTTGACGAAGGCGATGCGCGGCACGCCGTGGCGTTCGGCCTGGCGCCACACCGACTCGCTCTGCGGCTCGACGCCGGCGACCGCGTCGAACACCGCCACGGCGCCGTCGAGCACGCGCAGGGAGCGTTCGACCTCGTCGGCGAAGTCGACGTGGCCGGGGGTGTCGATGAGGTTGATCCGATGCCCGGCCCAGGCGCAGGTGACGGTGGCGGCGAAGATGGTGATGCCGCGTTCGCGTTCCTGGGGGTGGCAGTCGGTGACGGTGGTGCCGTCGTGGACCTCGCCGCGCTTGTGGGTGGTGCCGGTGAGGTAGAGGATCCGCTCGGTGACGGTGGTCTTGCCGGCGTCGACGTGGGCGAGGATGCCGAGGTTGCGGACGGCGGCGATGGTGTCGTTCGCGGTGCTGGCGGTGGTGTTCGCGGCGGTGGTGGTGTGGGTGCGCATGGCCCGGGTGCCTTTCGAGGCGGTTCGCTTCTGGGGTGGGCGCGCGATCGTGCAGTACCGCTGCTGATGGTCCGTCATGTCCGGTGCCATGGCCGGCTCGTGCGAGAACGTGGCGGGGCGCTTCGGGTGTCAGACGGTGGCGGCACTGCTCCGGTGCCGGCCGCGCAGCGGGCACCGGGAGGGACGGGACACCAAAATCACCTCGTACCGCGACGCGGGAGAGGGGGCGGCGGCACTGCGCTTCGGCATGGCCGCCCGCCCCCTCTCCTCGTTGCTGTCGTCGTCGCGGTCGTCGCGGTTTGGCCGCACCTCGGGGCGCGGCCGCGTGGCGAGTGTAGGGAAGGCGGGCCGTACGGGGCGACGGGTTTTACGGCGCCCGGAAGCGCAGCACCGCCTCGGACCAGCCGTCGTCGCCCGCCCCGGCGTCCAGGGCGGCGCCGATGGCGCGTTCCTCGTACGCGAAGTGGGATTCCATGATGGCGGCGAGACCGTCGAGTTCGCGTCCGACGGCCTCCAGGTCGGTGGCGGGGGCCGCCTCGGCGGGGGTGGTGGCGGCGGCCTGGTCGGCGAGGTCGCGCACCCGGATGAGGATGTGGGTGATGAAGCCGTGGTCCTCGACGAGTTTGCCGATGGTGGGTGCCAGGTCGGGCCGTTCGCGCAGGAGTTGGGCGAACAGGCCGGTGTCCTCGCCCTGGTGGTGGTGGGTCAGGGCGGTGCAGAAGGCCAGGCAGTGGGCGAGGAGCGGGTCGTCATGGCCGTCCGGGCGGCGGGGGCGGCCGAGGCCGGCGCGCAGGTCGGCGAGGCGGCGGCGCAAGTCCTGGTGCGCGCGGGCGAGTTGCAGGCTGAGGGCGGCCGTACGGCCGGTGGGGCGGGAGGCCACGGGGGGCGGTCCCTTCGGTTGCGCACCTCCATGCCTGACGCGGTCCGTCACCGGCACGCGATGCTCACGCCATCCGATCACGCGTCCGGGCCGGCGGGCAAGCGCGGTGCCGGTGCCCAGCCGGTCTCCGGGCCGGTATCCGGGCCGGTATCCGGGCCGGCGTCACCGCCCGGCGTCACTGCCTGCCGTCACTGCCCGCCGGCGAGGTCGCGCAGGGTCGCCTCGGCCTTCGGGGTCGGGGTGAGCGGGCCCTTGCCGGTCGTCCACACGGCCCGCACGTCGAGGCTGCGCAGGCGCCAGCCGTCGGGGGTGCGCACCGCCTCGCCGGTGAACGTGCCGCCGACGTCGAAGTGGCCGCCGGGCTCCTCGCCGCGCGCCCGCTGGGTCGAGGCGAGGTGGACGTGGGCCATGACGGCGTTCCAGCGCACCGCGGCCCGGTCCCCGTCCAGGTCGATCATGTAGTTGGCGCCCACGTGCTGGGTCCGCTCGAACTTGCCGAGGGTGGCCTGCTCGGACTCGGCCAGCCCGTCGATCCCCTCGTGCTCCCCCACCGGCGAGGTGATCCGCACGTCGGGGGTGAAGTGGCGCCGCGCCCATGCCTCGTCGAACCGCCCGCCGCCGCCGGGCACCGCATCGAGGCTGAGCAGGTAGCCGTCGATGAGGCCGGTGATGTCGGCTCGGTCGGTGAGGACCCGGACCCGCTGCTCGAGAGCGGCGAAGTCCGCGGCGGTGGGCGCGGCGGCGCCGGGCGTGGCGGTGGTCATGGCGGTGGTCATGGCGGGGCTCCCCGGGATCGCGGTGCGGGCCGCGGCCGGTTCGGCCGCGCACCACGGAGACTAGGAGTTCAAGTCGACTTGAGATCAAGGCCTCGGGACCCGCACCCGTCCCGCCCCTCGGCGGGATCAGGCCCGGCGGCGGGTGCGGGTTCGGGCCCGGCGGCGCGGGCGCGCGGGCGGCCGAGCAGGATTCCGGCGGCCACCAGGGCCAGTCCCGCGCCCTGGCGCACCCCGAAGGGATCGCCGTCCAGCGCGGCGCCCAGCAGGACGCCGGTGAGCGGGTTGAGCAGTCCGAGCAGGCCGACCGTGCCGGCCGGCAGGTGGCGCAGTCCGGCGAACCAGCAGGTGAAGGCGAGCGCGGTGGCGACGACGGTGCTGTAGCCGAAGGCGAGCAGGGTGGGTGCGTCCGCGGGCGGGGGTGCGCCCTCGACGGCGGCGGCGAGCGGCAGCAGCACCAGGGCGCCCGCGGTCAGCTGCCAGGCGGTGGCGGCGAGCGGGTCGGCGCCCTCGCGCCAGCGGGCGGCCAGCACGTAGCCGACGGAGGAGACCAGCATCGCCGCCGCGGAGGCCGCCAGCCCGGCCCAGCCGATCCCCTCCCCGGGCCCGGCCAGTGCCAGCGCGACCCCGGCCAGGCCCACCACCGACCCCGCCAGGTGCGCCCGGCGCGGGCGCTGGCCGGCCAGGGCCCAGGCGGTGAGCAGCATGGCCAGTGGGGAGGCGGCCATGACGGTGGCGGCGGCGCTGGTGGGCAGCAGTTGGGAGGCGAGGTAGAGCAGGACGAAGAAGGCGGCGGTGTTGAGCAGGCCGAGCAGGGCGCTGCGCCACCACCAGGCGCCGTGCGGGCGGCGGCGGGCGAGGGCGAGCAGCAGCAGGCCGGCGGGCAGGGCGCGCAGGGCGGCGCCCCACAGCGGGCGGTCGGCGGGCAGGTGGGCGTGGGTGACCCAGTAGTTGGCGCCCCAGGCGACGGGGGCGAGGGCGGTGAGCAGCACCCACCACCGAGGGTTGGCTTCCATGGAAGGCAATATAGCTTCCTGGGAAGCGATTGTGGGTAGGGTGGTGTCCATGGAGCCCGACCAGCACGAGGACCCCCACGAGGACCGGCACGCGGAGCCCCGCGAGGCCCCGTACGCGGAGCCGCACGCGGACCACGTCGCCCGGATCCAGGCCGCGTGGCGGCGTGAGCGCCCCGACCTGGACGTCTCCCCGTTGGCCGTCATCGGGCGTCTGCACCGCCTCGCCGCCCGTCTGACGGCCGAGCTGACGCTCGTCTACCAGCGCTACGGGCTGGGCGAGGGCGAGTTCGACGTGCTCGCCGCGCTGCGTCGCGCCGGCGCCCCGTACGAGCGGGCCCCGGGCGAGCTGGCCGCGCACACGATGGTGACCACGGGGGCGATGACCAAGCGGGTCGATCGTCTGGAGCGTGCCGGGCTGGTCACCCGGCGTCCCGCCGTGGACGACCGGCGCGGGCGTGTGGTGGCCCTGACCGACGCCGGGCGGCGGCTGTTCGACGAGGCGTTCACCGCCCACATCCGCAACGAGCACCGGCTGCTGGCCCACCTGAGCCCGCAGGAGGCCGCCGCCCTGCGGGGTCTGCTCACCGCCTGGCAGCACCGCCTGGACGGCTCCGGCGGCGACACCGGGGACGGCGGCGGTTGCGTCGGCGGCACCCGCGGCGGGGACGGCGGGCCGTGAGAAGCTGACGCATGAACAGCGCACCGCCCCCGCCGCCGGACGCCCCGACGCCCTCCCCCGCTCCCCCGCCCGGCTGGGAGAATCCGGAGGTGCGGGCCGACCGGCGCCTGGTGGAGATGCTCCAGGAGCTGCGGGTGCTCCAGACCGGTGTGCAGATCGTCTTCGCCTTCCTGCTCGGTGTCGCCTTCACCCCGCGCTTCACCCAGCTCACCGACGCCCAGCAGGACATCTACGTCGCCACCCTGCTGCTGTCGGTCGTCGCCGCGGCCGTGCTGGCCACCCCGGTCGCGTTGCACCGCGGCCTGTACCACCACCCCGGCAAGCAACGGATCGTCACCGTCTCGGTCCGCATCGCCCAGGTGGGCCTGCTGCTGCTCGCCTGCGCGCTGACCGGGGCCGTGCTGCTGGTCCTGGACGTCGTCCTCGGCCCGGTGCCGGCGGTGCCGATCACCTGCGCGATCGCGCTGATCTTCGCCGTGCTGTGGTTCGTCCTGCCCTGGGCGGTGCGCCGCTGCGCCGCCCGCGACCGCACCTGACCCGCTCGGCCCCGCCGTCTCCCCCGCCCCTCGGGGCCGGCCGGCGCCCCGGACCGTCTACCGTGCCGGTATGCATACCGACGAAAGCCCGTGGGACGTCCTGCTGATCGGCGGTGCGTCCGGCCTCGGCAAGAGCCGCGCCGCCGCCCTGCTGTCCGCCCGGCACGGCGCGTTCGTGGTCGAGTTCGACGACGTCGTGGCCGCCCTGCAGGCCGCCACCACCCCCGCCGGCCACCCGGGCCTGCACCACTTCGCCGCCGTGCCCGACCCCGACGCGCTGCCCGCCGACCGCGTCCTGGAACTGCAGATCGCCACCGCCCGCGCCCTGGACGAGGCGCTGCTCGGCGTCGTGCGCAACCGGCTCACCGTCGACGTGCCCGCGATCGTGGAGGGCGACTACCTCACCCCGGCCGCCGCCGCCCGCGCCGCCGCCGAGGCCGCCGGGCAGGGCCGGCGCGTGCGCGCGGTCTTCCTGCACGAGGACGACCCGCGGCGCATCGGCGCCAACTACGCCGACCGCGAGCCGGATTGCGGACCCCAGCCCGAACGCGCCGCCGTCAGCGCCCGCTACAGCACCTGGCTCGCCGACCAGGCCCGCGCCCACGCCCTGCCCGTGGTCGACTGCCGCCCGTACGCCACCCTGCCCGAACGCCTGGCCGCCGCCCTGGCCTGACGGCCGCCCGGGCCAGGCCGGACCGGACCGGACCGACGAGCCGCCCTCCAGGAGTTCGCGTCCGGTGCCCGATGTGGCCGCCGCCGTACGGGAGTCGGTGCCCGGCGGGGGCCACGGGGCGATCGATACCGCGCTGCTCGGCGTACGCGCCTGGGCACGGTGCCCGGGCGCACCGCCGCCCGGAGGCCGGAGGCCCGCGCGGACGGCCGGCGGCGGATCCGGACGGCCGAGAGGGCCGCGCCGCGTCGGGCGGCCTGAACCCCGGGCGCGGAGTGGGAAGTCGGACCCGCCGACTTCCTACTCCGGGGTGTCCTCGGCTGCCGTGGCGGGTTTGGTGTGGAGGACCTCGCGGGCCTGTTCGGCGGCGCGCACGATGCTCTCGCTGATGAAGTCGAGGAAGCGGGCGATGTTCTCCAGGCGGACGGCGGCGGGGGTGTCGGGGCCGAGGACGGCGACGCCCTCGCGGGCGGCCTCGATGACCCGGTCGTTGGCGCGGGCGCTGGCGATGACCGCCTGGTAGTAGAGCTCGTCGTCGACGATGTAGCGGTCGCGGCGGCGTTCGTCGCGTTCGCGGCGTACCAGGCTCTGGCTCTCCAGGAAGGCGATGGCCTTGGAGATGGAGGCCGGGCTGACCTGCAGGCGCCCGGCGAGTTCGGCGGCGGTGAGACTGCCCGCGTCGGTGGTGGACAGGCAGGTGACCACCCGGGCCGCCATCCGGTTCAGGCCCGAGCCCATGAGGACGGTGGTGAGCCGTTCCTCGTAGGCGGCGACGGCCTCGTCGTCGCGCCCGTGCGGGCGTGCGGCGGAGGTCGGCCCGCCGGGGGCGGTGGGGCGGCGCCGGGCACGGTGTTCGGTGGCGCGGTGGGCCAGGTCGGCACGGTAGGCGAGCGGGCCGCCGTTGCGCATGACCTCGCGGGTGACGGTCGAGGTGGGGCGTTCCAGGCGCCGGGCGATCTCGGCGTAGGGGAGGCTGTCGGCCAGCCCGAGCGCGATCTGCTGGCGTTCCTGCTGGGTGAGCCTGCCTCCCGGCATCGCGTTCCTCCTCGGTGGTGGGTGGGCGGGTGGTTCCCGCGCCGTCGCGCCCACCATAGCGTTCACCTTCCGCTCATTGCAATGATCTTCACCATCGTCGTTGCATTACCGGACATGCCCGTTGCAACAGTTTCCCACCATCCACCTGCAGCAATGGCATTTTGATGCAACGAATCAGTTGCCGAGATATTGAAAGCAACGTAGCGTTTCCAATGTCGGAAACACCGATGGACCGCAGCGCAACAGGAGAGCACCGTGCAGAAGTTCGACACCCCCGCCCCCGTCACCGTCGTCCTGGACATCCCCGGCGGGCACGTGCGGCTCATCGCCGCCGAACGCGTCGACACCACCGTCGAGGTCCGGCCCGCCGAGGCCGGCAGCGGCCGGGACGCGCGGGCCGCCGAGCGGACCACCGTCGACCTGGCCGACGGCGTCCTGCGGATCGTCACCGCCGCGGCCGGGCACCAGCTCGTGGGCCCCACCGGCTCGCTGGAGGTCACCGTCCGGGTGCCGGCCGGCTCCGCCGTCCGGGGCACGGCCGCCGCCGCCGAACTGCGCACCGTCGGCCGCCTCGGCGCCGTCGCCTTCGACGGCGCGTACCGCAGCACCAAGATCGACGAGGCCGCGAGCCTGGAACTGAGCGCCGTCGACGGCGACGTCGAGGTCGGCCGCCTCACCGGCCCCGCCCGGATCACCACCACCCGCGGCGACATCCGCGTCACCGAGGCCCGACGCGGCACCGTCGAGCTGAGCACCCGGTCCGGGAACATCACCGTCGGCGCCGCTGCCGGCGTCAGCGCCGCCCTGGACGCCGGCACCGGCCACGGCCGCGTCGACAACGCCCTGCGCAACGACGGCACCCCCGCGCTCGCCGTCCGCGCCACCACCGCCCACGGCGACATCACCGCCCGCAGCCTCTGACACCCGCCCGGACCCGACACCATCCAGGGGGAAACGCCTTGACCGCCGACACCGCACGCACCACCACCGCGAAGGCCTGGACCGGCATGGTCCCGGTCGACGACACCGCCCTGGCCGTCACCGACACCGGCGGAGACGGCCTGCCCGTGGTCTACCTCAACGGCCAGTTCGCCACCCAGGGCTACTGGCGCCACGTCATCGGCGAACTCGGCCCGCACCTGCGGCACATCACCTACGACGAGCGGGCCCGCGGCCGCAGGTCCCGGCGCTCCGCGGACTACTCCTTCGAAGCCGCCGTCCGCGACGTCGACGCCGTCCTCGCCGCCCGCGGCGTGCGGCGGGCCCTGGCGGTGGGCTGGTCCTACGGCGCGTTCGTCGCCGCGCACTGGGCCTCCCGCAACCCGCAGCGCGCCGTCGGCGCGGTCCTGGTGGAGGGCGCCGAGCCGCACGACTGGCTCGACGAGGAAATGGAACGGCGCATCCACCGCCAGTTCCGCCTGTGGTACCCGCTCATGGTGCTGCTGCGCCCCACCGGCCTGACCCCGCGGATGACGCCCCGGCAGATGGCGCAGTGCAACATCGAGCTGGGCATGATCGGCAGCGCCGGCGCGCTGGGCCCGGTCCTGGACGCCGTCACCGTGCCGACCCGGTACGTGCTCGCCTCGGGGGCCTCGCTGGGCAGCAAGGGCGACGAGCAGGAACTGATCCGCGCGGCCGTGCCGGCGGTGACCGAGCGCAACCCGCACATCAGGCTCAGCGCGAAGGTCCCCTCCACCCACGACACGATCCTGAAGAAGGACTTCCGCGCCGTCGCCGACGCCGTCCGCGAGGTCGCCGCCCTCGACCACCCCGGCCGCCCCGACCCCGGCCCCGGCCCCGACGGCCGCTGACGCCCAACCCCCCTGACACGGCCCCACCCGTGACGCTGCGTCACACCCGGTGGGGCCGGTGCCGTGCGGGACGCGGAAATGCCGGTGCGCGGCGCGGGCCCGGTGGGCACACTGATCCGATGATCATCGACCACTGGCCCCTGCAGGGGCTGCGCGTGACCTCGCCCCGCCTGGAACTGCGCCTGCCCGCCGACGACGAACTGGCCGAGGTGGCCGACGTCGCCGCCCGCGGCGTCCACCTGCCCCAGGACCGTCCCTTCCTGACGCCCTGGGGCGAGCTGCCGGCCGCCGAACGCGCCCGGCACGTACTGCAGTTGCACTGGGCGCGGCTGGGCCGCTGGAGCGCGGAGCACTGGGAGCTGAACCTGGTCGCCTTCCACGAGGGGCGCCCGGTGGGCATCCAGGACATGCGGGCCAAGGAGTTCGGCGCGCGGCGCGAGATCGTCTCCGGTTCCTGGCTCGGCCTGGAGCACCAGGGCAGGGGCCTGGGCACCGAGATGCGCGCCGCGATGCTCCACCTGGCCTTCGCGGAGCTGGGCGCGCAGTCGGCGACCTCGCTGTCCTTCGCCGACAACCACTCCTCCCTGGCCGTCTCCCGCAAGCTCGGCTACCGCGACGACGGCATCGACCGCGACGTCCTGGACGGCCGGGTGGTGGTCTCCCGGCGCCTGCGCCTGACCCCCGAGGCCTGGGCCGAGCACGCCCGCACCCCGGTCACCGTCACCGGCCTGAGCGACGGCTGCCGCGCCCTGTTCGGCCTGCCCGGCTGACTTCCCGCACGAGCGGCCGACTCGCCCGGCCACCCCCGGCGCGCGGCCACGGCCCCGCACGAGCCCGGCACCATCGGCTCCCCGCGCCGGAAGTCGGCCCTGCCGGCTTCCGGCGCGGCTCGGCGCAGGAAGCGCGCGGAGGGGGATGTCTCAGGTGGGGAGGGCGGCGGGCAGAGCGGTGAGGGTGTGCAGGACGGGGATGTCGTGCTCGGCCGGGGTGGGGTGGGTGGCGGTGCGGTCGAGCCAGAAGGGGTGGAGGCCGGCGTCCAGGGCAGCGAGGGCGTCGAGGGTGTAGTTGTCGCCGACGTGGGCGACCTGGTGCGGGGGCAGGCCGAGGCGGGCGCAGGCGGTGAGGAAGATGCCGGGGGCGGGTTTGGCTTCGCCGTGTTCGTCGGAGCAGACGATGGCGGTGTCCTCGAAGTGGTGCAGCAGGCCGGTGGCGTGGAGTTTGCGGCGCTGCTGGGCGGTGGAGGAGTTGGAGACGATGCCGAGGCGGTGGGTGGGGGCGAGGGCGGCGAGGACGGGTGCGGCGTCGGGGAAGGCCGCCTGGGCGGCGTCGCGGTGGGCGGTGTAGCCGGCGAACCAGGCGGCGGCCCTCTCGTCGGGCATGGCGGCGGTGTCCTCGCCGAGGCGGGCGAGGAAGTGGCGGGTGCGTTCGTGCTGCTGTGCGGTGAAGGTCAGTTCGCCGGACAGGAAGCGCGCGTACTGCTCCCGCGTGACCTCGCGCCACAGCGCCACAGCGGCCTGGGGGCCGGGCAGGCGGCGCAGCAGGTCGAGGTGGTGCAGGTGGGCGAGGATGCCGGCCTGTTCGGAGCCGGAGTAGTCGAACAGGGTGTCGTCGACGTCGAAGAGCACGCCTCGGATCGGCATGTGGGGGTCCTTTTGTCGGTGCTTGTTCAGGCGTCGAAGCGGATCTCGGGCCAGTGCGGGGTGGGGCCGTCCAGCAGCGGGGTGGGGACGGCGCGCAGGTGGAGGTCGAAGTAGGCGGTGAGGTAGGCGCGTTGGGCGGCGACGGCGCGGCGGGGGTCGCCGGTGCCGAGGAAGTGCTCCAGTTGGTCGGGGGGCCAGGCGAAGGCGGGCTGGCCCTGGGGGACGAGCAGTTGGAGGTCGCAGTAGGACAGGTGTCCGGAGTGGGTGAGGGTCAGGCGTCGGCGCCAGCCGGTCAGGTGCGGCCACAGGGTGTCCCACATGGTGTCGCGGGCGGGGCTGTCCCAGGCGGAGGCCATCAGCAGCAGGGGGCGGGTCTGGTCGGCGGTGGCGCTGGTGCCGAACAGGGGGCCGTCGAGGATGGCGCCGGCGCGGATGCGCGGGTCGTCGTGGAGGGCTTGGGCGGTGGTGGCGCCGCCCATGGAGTGGCCGAACATGCCGACGGCGTCGAGGTCGAGGGCGGTGTCCAGGCCGGCGGGCAGCGGGCCGCCTGCGAGGTGGTCGAGGAGGAAGCGGACGTCGGCGGCGCGGTAGGCGACGATCTCGGCGTCGGTCATCGCCTGGACGCGGGCCTTGTCGCGTACTTCCAGGCGCCGGCCGGGGAATTCGACCTCGCCGGCGTCGTAGGTGTGGTCGACGGCGGCGACGACGTGGCCGTGGGAGGCGAGTTCCTCGGCGAGGGCGGTGTTGAAGGCGCTGTCGGCGCCGGAGCCGTGGGAGTTGAGGACGACGGGGTGGCGGCGGGTGCGGTCGGCGGGGGCGTCCGGACGGGCGTGGGTGGTGGGCCAGGTGAGGCGGGCGTCGGGGACGCCGAAGTAGGCGGCCTGGAGGTGGGCGGTCTCGGCGGGGCTCATCCACGGCGCGTACGGGCCCCGGGCGCCGTTCTCGGCGGGGTACCAGAGGCGGGCGCGCAGTTCGCGCGGGCGCGGGGTGGGGGCCCAGGCGTCGGTGCGGGCGGTGTCGGTCAGGTGGAGCAGGGTGGTGCCGACGGGGCGCGGGCCGGTGGGCGCGGGCAGCCTCAGGCGGGGCTCCCCCGCCGCGCCGGCGGGAGCGCCGGCGGGCGCGGTGTCGGCGCGTGCAGTGTCGGCGCGTGCAGTGTCGGCGCGTGCGGGCCCGGCGGCGGTGGCGGCGCCGGCGGCGCCCAGGGCGAGTGCGCCGAGGACGCGGCGGCGGGAGGGCGGGCGGCCGGGCTGGGGTGCGGTCATGGGCGTGGCTCCTTCGGCGGGCGGGGCGGCGGGTGCGGCGGGTGCGCGTCCACCGTGCCCAGTGGGCCGGCCCGGGCGCGTCCGCCCGCGGCAGGAGCCGCCCGGGGGCGGTTACGTCCGCGGGCCTACGCCTGCGGCGCCACCCCCGCGGCCTCTCCCCCTAGGGGGTCAACCGGCGGCTACGGCACGGGAGTTGCCGCGGGTGTCGCCTGAGGCCAGCAGTGCGTCGAGCAGTCCGGGGAAGCGGGCGTCGAGGTCGGCGCGGCGCAGGCTGACGAAGCGGTTGCGTCCGGCGACGCGGGTGGTGGTGACGCCGGCCTCGCGCAGTACCCGCATGTGGTGGGAGACGGTCGACTTGTGGAGGTGTTCCAGGCCCAGGCCGCGCGGGTCGCAGGAGTGTTCGCCGTCGTCGGCGTAGCTGAGCAGCAGGGTCATGCGCACGGGGTCGCCGAGGGCGTGCAGGACCGTGACGAGGTCGATGTCGGCGGTGGCGGGCTGGGGAAGCCGCTCGTCGTCGCTCATGGCGCACGCTCCTCGGGGGCCGCAGGGGGAACAGGACGGTTTGACAATCATCCACCAATGCCCGAGTGTTTGGCGAGCGTCAAACTGTTGCATGTCTATCCAACAATCCTTTCGCTTGCGCCCCGGGGGGCCCTCCCGTGCCCGTACGTCTGCTCCTGCTCGCCCTCGGCACCTTCGCCATGGGCACCGACTCGATGGTCGTCGCCGGCATCCTCGGCCCGATCTCCGCCGACCTGGGGGTGTCGGTGCCGGCCGCCGGCCAGCTGGTCACCGTCTTCGCGCTCGGCTACGCGCTGCTGGCCCCGGTGCTGGCCACGCTCACCGCCCGCTGGCCGCGCCGGCGTCTGCTGCTGACCGCGCTGGCGGTGTTCAGCGCGGCCAACGCGCTCAGCGCCCTCGCCCCCTCCTACGGGCTGCTGCTGGCCACCCGCGTGCTGGCCGCGGCCGGCGCCGCCCTCTACACGCCGACCGCCAACGCGGTGGCCACCACCCTGGTCGCCCCCGAGCGGCGCGGCCGGGCGCTGGCGACGGTGCTCGGCGGGATGACGGTGGCCACCGCGCTCGGCGTGCCGCTGGGCACCTGGGTGGGGCGCGCCGACTGGCGGATGACGATGTGGCTGGTCACCGCGCTGGGCCTGGCGGCGCTGGCCGGCCTGGCGCTGCTGCTGCGCGACCTGCCCGCCCCCACCGCCGCGCCCACCCTGCGCGCTCGCCTGGCGCCGCTGGGCCGGCCCCGGGTGCTGGGCGCCGCGGCCACCACGCTGGTGTTCTTCCTCGCCTTCCAGAGCGTCTACATCTACCTGGCCACCGCCGTCTCGGGCGCCACCGGCGGCGACGCCGACCGGCTGAGCGTCGTCCTGCTGACCTGCGGCGTGATGTCGGTGGCGGGCAGCTGGCTGGGCGGGCGCCTGGTGGACCGGATCGGGGTGCGGCGGGTGCTGCTGGCCGGCTCGGCGGTGGCCGCGGGCGCGTTCGCCGCGCTGCCGTGGCTGGGGCGCAGCATGCCGGGGGCGCTGGGGTACGCGCTGGTGGTGCCGTTGGCGGGGTGGGCGGTGTCGGTGGCGCTGCCGCACCGGCTGGCGTCGATCGATCCGGTGAACGCGCCGCTGCTGATCTCGTTGAACAGCAGTGCGCTGTACCTGGGGACGGCGGCGGGGGGTGTGGCGGGGTCGGCGGCGATCGCGGTGCTGGGCGGGCGGTGGTTCCCCCTCGCGGCGGCGGGGCTGGCGCTGGTGGCGTGTGCGGTGGCGGCGGCGTCGACCCGGGACGTGCGGCCGGTGCGGGCGGCGGCGCCGGGCCAAGGGGCGGTGCGCGCCTGAGAGGGGCGGGGGCCTGAACGGGCGGGGCCCGGAAGGGGCGGGTGCCCCGGTCCGTCGGACGGACCGGGGCACCGGGCGCGGTGGCGCTCCGTGGCGGTGGCACCCGTGCGGTGCCGGTGGGGGGGTCAGCCGCGCAGGACCTCGCCGACCAGGGCGCGGGCCTCGTCCTGGACGCGGGCGAGGTGTTCGTCGCCGTGGAAGGACTCGGCGTAGATCTTGTAGACGTCCTCGGTGCCGGAGGGACGGGCGGCGAACCAGGCGTTCTCGGTGCAGACCTTGATGCCGCCGATGAGGGCGCCGTTGCCGGGGGCCTTGGCGAGGACGGCGGTGATCTTCTCCCCGGCGATCTCGCCGGCGCCGACCCGTTCGGGGGACAGTCGGGCCAGGCGGGCCTTCTGCTCGCGGTCGGCGGGGGCGTCGACGCGGGCGTAGGAGGGGGCGCCGTGGCGCTCGGTCAGCTCGCGGTAGTGGGCGCTGGGGGTGGCGCCGGTGACGGCGGTGATCTCGGAGGCGAGCAGGGCGAGCAGGATGCCGTCCTTGTCGGTGGTCCACACCCCGCCGTCGCGGCGCAGGAAGGAGGCGCCGGCGCTCTCCTCGCCGCCGAAGCCGATCGAGCCCTCGAGGAGGCCGTCGACGAACCACTTGAAGCCGACCGGGACCTCGACCAGGGGGCGGTGGAGGTCGGCGGCGACGCGGTCGAGCATCGAGGAGGAGACGAGGGTCTTGCCGACGCCCGCGTCGCCGGGCCAGTCGGTGCGGTGGCGGTAGAGGTAGTCGACGGCGACGGCCAGGTAGTGGTTGGGGTTCATCAGGCCGCCGTCGGGGGTGACGATGCCGTGCCGGTCGGCGTCGGCGTCGTTGCCGGTGGCGATGGCGTACTCGTCCCTGCGGCCGATGAGGGAGGCCATCGCGGCCGGGGAGGAGCAGTCCATGCGGATCTTCCCGTCCCGGTCCAGCGTCATGAACCGCCAGGTCGGGTCGGTCACCGGGTTGACGACGGTCAGGTCCAGGCGGTGGGTGTCGGCGATGCGCGCCCAGTAGGCCACCGAGGCGCCGCCCAGCGGGTCGGCGCCGATGCGCAGGCCCGCGTCGCGCACCGCGTCCAGGTCCAGGACGGAGGGCAGGTCCTCGACGTAGGCGGTGAGGTAGTCGTGGCGCCCGGTGGTGGCGGCGGCCAGCGCCCGCGCGTAGGGGACCTTCTTGACGCCGCGCATGCCCTCGCGGATCAGTTCGTTGGCGCGGTCCTGGATCCAGCCGGTGGCCTGGGAGCCGGCCGGGCCGCCGCTGGGCGGGTTGTACTTGAAGCCGCCGTCGCGCGGCGGGTTGTGCGAGGGGGTGACCACGATGCCGTCGGCCAGTGCCCGGGGGCTGCGCCGGTTGTGGGCGAGGATGGCGTGCGAGACCGCCGGGGTGGGGGTGTAGCCGTCGGCGGCGTCGATCAGCACCTGCACGCCGTTGGCGGCCAGCACCTCCAGGGCGGTGACCTTGGCGGGCTCGGACAGGGCGTGGGTGTCGGCGCCGAGGAACAGCGGGCCCGCGACGCCCTGTTCGGCCCGGTACTCGCAGATCGCCTGCGTGGTCGCGGCGATGTGGTCCTGGTTGAAGGCCGCGTCCAGCGAGGAGCCGCGGTGCCCCGAGGTCCCGAACGACACCCGCTGCCCGGGCTCCTGCGGGTCCGGGTTCAGCGCGTAGTACGCCGTCACCAGCCTTGCCACGTCCACCAGGTCGCCTGGCTGCGCCGGCTGCCCGGCCCGTGCGTGTGCCATCCGTCTTCTCCCGCCGAAAGTCGGTACTCGCGATACGTCGTCGCTCCGCGCTCACCGATCGTAGCCAGAACGCGACCGTGCCCCGAACCGCGCGAGCGGCCCGGGACACCGCTCACGGGCGGGGACGGACGGCCTCGGACAGCCTTGAGGCGGCCTTCAGGCGGGCTTGAGGCAGGCGCCGGAACGGGCTTGGGACAAGCGGCCGAAGCGGGCTTGAGGCAGGCGGCCGGAACGGGCTTGAGGCAGGCGGCCGGAACGGGCTTGAGGCAGGCGCCGGGCCGGGCTCGATGCAGGCCGCCGGAAGGGGCGTCAGGCGGGCAGCTGCTGGCGGTGGGCCGCCAACTCCTCGGCGGTGGTGGTGGCGAGGAACTCCGTCACCCGGTACTCGGTCAACCCGGCCCGCACGAACGGGTCGGTGGCCACCAGCGCCTCGACGAAGGCCCGGTCCTCGCCCACCGCGATGATCACCCCGCCGTCGCGCGGCACCTTGCGCCCGGAGGCGAGGAAGGTGCCCGCCGCGTAGTGCTCCCGCAGCCACTGCACGTGCTGCGGCAGCACGGCCTCGACCGACTCCAGGTCGGCGGTGTACGTCAGCTCCAGTACGAACATGGGGCCCAGGCTAGGGCCTGCCCGCGCGGCGCCCGCCGGGAGGGTGCCGACCCCCATCCTGCCAGCTCGCGCAAGGGCCGCGGTAGGACCCAGCACACCCCGTTTTCGCCTTGCCGCGCGGGGGCGCGCGCCCGCAGACTCGTGGCTCATCCCCCCTTGCGCCCACCGCGCCGCCGCCCCTTGCGGGCGTCCGGCGCGCACGGCGTGCTGCCCGCGCACGGGCGCAGGGGGGCCGGAGGAACGACGAAAGAGGGGGACGGGCGATGCGCGTGCACGAGGACCTGGTGACGAGGGCGCGGGTGCGGCTGCTGCTGAGCGACGAGTGGATCCTGAGCGGCGAGGACGCGCTGTGGGTGTACCGGACGCTGTTCGCGGTCAGCCCGCGCGTGTACGCCCACAAGCTCGTCCACACGCTGCTGGGCGCCGGCCGCTCACCGCTGGTCGCCGACCTCCCCGCGGCGCGGCTGGCCCTGCTGGAGGAGGCCGCGGCCGCGACCGCGTGGATGGACAACGACCGCGACCCGTACGCGCCGATGGTCGTGGACGCCGTGTTCCACGGCCTCGCCGCGCTGAGGGAGCAGCAGAACATCTGTGCAGGGCAGTAGGTGATCACCCGGAGGGTGCGGTACAAACGACAATCCTTTATTTGACGACTGATCGGAGAAGACCTGATATGAGCAGCTCAGGGCTGTCGCGCCGCGCCCTCCTCGCCTCCGCCGGCGCCGGGGCCGTCACCGCCGTCATCGGCTGGAACACCGCCACCGCCGCGTGGGCCACCGAAGCCGACGACGGAGCCGTACCCGACATCGCCCGACTGCCCGCCCTGGACGGCACGGTGACCCTGCAGGGCCAGGGCCTGGAACGCTTCTCCGGCGACTTCGGGCACCTGGTCACCGCCGCGCCCCGGGCGGTGCTGCGCCCCGGTTCGGTGCGCGACGTGCAGCAGTTGGTCGCCTTCGCCCGCCGCCACCGCATCCCGGTGGCCGTCAACGGGCAGAGCGGGGACCTCGCGCAGCTGGGCGAGGAGGGGCTGGAGTCGCACTCCAGCTTCGGCCAGGCCAACCCGCGCGGCGGCGTGGCCATCGACGCCCGCGGCCTGTCCAAGGTCGTGTCGGTGAGCGCGGGGCGTGCCGTGGTGGAGGCCGGGGCGACGTGGGCGCAGGTGACCGAGGCGGGCCTGGCGGCGGGCTGGGTGCCGCCGGTGCTCACCGACTACCTGCACCTGTCGGTGGGCGGCACGCTGAGCGTGGGCGGCATCGGCGGCGGTGTGCAGCGCTACGGCATGCAGGTCGACAACGTGCTGGAGCTGGACGTGGTGACCGGCACCGGCGAGCTGGTGACGGCCTCCCCCACCCGCAACCGGGAGCTGTTCGAGGCGGTGCTGGCCGGCGGCGGCCAGGTCGGCGTGATCGTGCGCGTCACCCTCGCCCTGGTGAAGGTGCGCGAGCGCGCCCACGTGTTCTCGCTGTACTACGACGACCTGGACGCCTACCTCGCGGACCAGGAGAAGGTGCTGGCCCGGCGGCGTTTCGACTTCCAGGTCGGTGACGTGGTGCGCAGCGCGGACGGTTCGCGTTGGCGTTACAAGGCGGAGCTGGTGGCGTTCGCGGACGCCGGGCAGCAGGTGGACCGGGCGGCGCTGCTGGCGGGGCTCGTCCCGGTGGAGACGGAGGTGGTGGAGCAGAGCTGGCGGGAGTACGCGTACCGGGTGGACGGCTTCTCCGGGTACCTGCGGGCGGCGGGGTTCTGGGCGCTGCCCAAGCCGTGGCTGAGCGTGTTCCTGCCGGCGGCGTCGGCGCGGGCGTTCATGGCGCGGGCCGCGGAGGTGCTGACGGCGGCGGACCTGGGGGCGGGGCTGCTGCTGTTCTACCCGTACCTGCGCTCGAAGGTGCGGGCGCCGCTGGCGGTGCTGCCGGGGCAGGAGGAGGTGGGCTGGCACTTCGACCTGCTGGCGTTCCCGGGGCCGGGGGCGGACACGGCGGCGATGCTGGAGCGCAACCGGCTGCTGTACGACCTGGCGGTGGAGCTGGGCGGCAAGCGGTACCTGATCGGGGCGGTGCCGGGGATGACGCGGGCGGACTGGCAGCGTCACTACGGGGGGCTGTGGGATCGGGTGGTGGCGGCCAAGCGGCGCTGGGACCCGGCGGGGATCCTGACGCCGGGGCAGGGCATCCACGCGTCCTGACGCGCCGGCGGGCCGGCGGCCGCTTGGCCGCCGGTGCCGGTGCCGGTGCCGGTGCCGGTGCCCGGTTGTGTGGGCGCCCCTCTTCCTCGGGAGGGGAAGAGGGGCGCCGGCTTCGCTGTGGTGGTGGTCAGCGGGTGGTGGAGGCGGTGAGGGCGGTGGCGCCTTCGAGGCCGCCGGGCACGTCCTGCCAACCGCCGTTCCACCGGCCGGTGGTGTAGTCGGCGTCCATCGTGTACACCCGCCCGGTGGAGCCGAGGGCGTAGACGTGCATGGTGTTTCCGGTGACGGTGCTGGCGAGGGCCGTGAGGCCGGAGCCGCCCATCGGCACCCACGTACCGGACCAGCCGGCCCCGCCGTACTCCCCGTCCGTGGCGTGCAGGGCGCCGTCCGAGCCGACGATGCTCAGGTGTACCCAGTTCCCGGTGGTGGAGGCGGTGAGGGCGGTGGCGCCTTCGGCGCCGCCGGGGACGTCCTGCCAGCCGGTGCTCCACTGACCGGTGCCGTAGTCGGCGTCCATCGTGTAGACGCGCCCGGTGGAGCCCAGAGCGAAGACGTGCATGGTGTCCCCGGTGGCCGCGCTGGCGAGGGCGGTGAGGCCGGAGCCGCCCAGGGGTGCCCAGGAGCCGGACCAGCCGGGGCCCGCGTAGTCGCCGTCGGTGGCGTGAAGGGCGCCGTCCGAGCCGACGATGTTCAGGTGGATTCGGTTGCCGATGGTGGTGGCGCTCAGGGCGGTGGCGCCTTCGGCGCCGCCGGGCACCTCCTGCCAACCGCTGCTCCACTGGCCGGTGTTGTAGTCGGCGTCCATCGTGTACACCCGCCCGGTGGAGCCGAGGGCGAAGACGTGCATGGTGTCGCCGGTGACGGCGCTGGTGAGCGCCTTGAGGCCGGAGCCGCCCAGCGGCGCCCACGTGCCGGACCAGCCGGGCCCGGCGTAGTCGGCGTCGGTGGCGCGCAGCGCGCCGTTCGCGTCGACGGCGCTGACGTGGACCCTGGAGGCCGGGGCGGGTGCGGGGGCGGGCGTCATCGCGGCGACGATGAGCTGGGCGTCGGCGGCCTGGGGCTGGTAGGCGCCGGGGAACGCGGAGACCTGGACCTTCTGGCAGACGACGCCCACCGGCTGGGTCTTCCAGCCGCCGTTGGGGTAGGCGCGGAGCATCGCGTCGAGGAAGGCGTTGGTGGAGTAGGCCGGGTCGAGGCGCTCCTCGAAACTGCCCCACCAGGTCTGCTGCTGGAAGAGGCCGACGCTGGTGTGGTCCAGGACGTTCGGGTTGTTGCGCAGTTCGGACTCGACGATGGCGGTGGTGACGGCGATGACGGCGGCCTGGTCGGGCAGGCCGCGGGCCCGGGTCGTGGCGACGATGGCGCGGGCGCAGGAGGCGCGGTAGGCGGTCATGGCGTGGGCGAGTTTGCCGGTGAGCACCGTGTTGAGGCTCGCGGCGGCGGCCGTGTCGGCGTTGGTGACGGTGCCGCAGGAGCGGTCGGGCTGGAGCGCGGCGTGGGCGGGGGTGGCGGTGAGGGCCAGGGGCGCCAGGAGGACGGCTGCGGCGAGGACGGTGGGCAGGAGCGTGCGGAGCGGCTTGGTCACGGGGTGCGGCTCTTCCTGGGTCCGGGAGCTGGGGGCGGGGCCGGGTGGCGGGTGGGCGCGCGGCTGGGGGGGCGTGTCCGGTGAGCGACGACCGGACACGCCCCGGCGCGGTGGTGGTCAGCGGGCGGTGGTCAGCGGGCGGTGGTCAGCGGGTGGTGGAGGCGGTGATGGCCCTGGCGCCGGAGATGTCGCCGGGCACGTCCTGCCAGGCGGTGCTCCACTGGCCGGTGTTGTAGTCGGCGTCCATCGTGAAGACGCGCCCGGTGGAGCCGAGGGCGTAGACGTGCATGGTGTTGCCGGTCACCGTGCTGGCGAGCGCGGTGAGGCCGGAGCCGCCCAGCGGCGCCCAGGAGCCGGACCAGCCGGGCCCGGCGTAGTCGCCGTCGGTGCTGCGCAGGCCCCCGTCCGCGTCCACGATGCTCAGGTGGACGCGGTTGCCGGTGGCGGCGGCGGTGAGGGCGGTGGCGCCGGAGATGTTGCCGGGGATCTCCTGCCAAGTCCCGCTCCACTGGCCGGTGTTGTAGTCCGCGTCCATCGTGTACACCCGCCCGGTGGAGCCGAGGGCGTAGACGTGCATGGTGTTGCCGGTGACCGCGCTGGTGAGCGCCTTGAGGCCGGAGCCGCCCAGCGGCGCCCAGGAGCCGGACCAGCCGGCCCCGCCGTACTCGCCGTCCGTGCTGCGCAGGCCCCCGTCCGCGTCCACGATGCTCAGGTGGACGCGGTTGCCGGTGGCGGCGGCGGTGAGGGCGGTGGCGCCGGAGATGTTGCCGGGGATCTCCTGCCAAGTCCCGCTCCACTGGCCGGTGTTGTAGTCCGCGTCCATCGTGTACACCCGCCCGGTGGAGCCGAGGGCGTAGACGTGCATGGTGTTGCCGGTGACCGCGCTGGTGAGCGCCTTGAGGCCGGAGCCGCCCAGCGGCGCCCAGGAGCCGGACCAGCCAGGGCCCGCGTAGTCGCCGTCGGTGCTGCGCAGGGCGCCGTCCGCGTCTGCGACGCTGACGTGGACCGTCGACGGCGAGGAGGGCGTGGGGTTGGGCGCGACGTCGTCGGTGATGTTCTTGTACCGGTAGGCGGTGTAGCTGCTCATCGCGTGGGTGGAGAGCGTGGAGCCGTAGATGTTGCCGTCGGTGTTGTAGTTCGTCGGCCGGCTGCGGCTGCTCTCCTGGTAGTAGTTGAAGGTGCCCGCGGCCTTGTCGCGCCAGCCGGCGAATATGACGACGTGTTCGCTGCTGTTGAGGACGTCGCCGGGGCGCAGGTCGAGCTTGCTGATCGCGGTCGAGTACGAGGGGATGCCGTACGTGGTGGGGCTGCTCGTCAGTTCCCAGGCCATGGAGACGAGGCCGGAGCAGTCCTGGCGGTAGCGGCCGCCGGTCTGGCTGTCGGACCACCAGCTGTAGGGCGCCTGGAGGCCGTTGGTGCTGTACGGGACGTGCTGGTCGACCCAGGCCTGGGCGCGGGCCAGGACCTGGCTGCGGGTGACCGTGCCGCCGGGGGCCGCGTTGTTGCCGAGCGTGCCGGTCGAGGTCGCGGTGTAGGAGGTGCCCTGGACGGAGTCGGCCTGGGCCGGGGCGGTGGCCAGGACCACGGAGGCCAGGCAGGCGCCGGCGAGGATGCCGGCCAGGCGTGACGTCTTGGTGATGCGCATGGGTCGTCCTTCGGTGAGGAGCTGAGTGAACGGGCGGTGCGAAGCGGGTTCGGAGCGGGTTCGAAACGGGTTCGGAGCTGGTTCCGTGCGGGTTCGGAGCGGGTTCAGTGCGCGGAGTCGGCGGCGGGGAGCGCGGCGAGGGCGTCGAGGACGGCGCGGTCGGTGCCGGTGTCGTGGGCCGGGCCGGGGCGTTCCTGCAGTTCGTCGAATCCGAAGAGGGTGAGGACGGCGCCCTGGTGGAGGGCGTAGAGGTGGTTGGTCTGCCGCTGGTCGGCGGACATGCCGCCGGTGCCGGTCCAGGTCCTGGACCACGACGCCCTGGCGTCCGCGGCGGCGGTGCGGGTGACGGTCGCGTCCTGGGGCGCCGCGTGGTCGGCCTGCAGGCGGCGGGAGGCCTCCTGGCAGGCTTCCATGCCGGTGGACAGCCGGTCGAAGGCGGCGCGGGCGGCCTCGGGGGTGGCGAAGGCGAACAGCTGCTGCCCGGCCGGGTTGCGGGCCGCGCTGAGGTAGCCCTGCTGCTGCCAGGTGGTGGCGCCGGTGACGCTCGCGCACTCGTTGAGGGTGACCGTCCGCCCCCGCACGTCCTGGCTGCTCAACGGACCGTCGGGTGTCCAGCCGAACGCCGGGGCGATGGGCAGGGCGGCCAGCGCGGCCGGCTGGACGGCGGCGCTCAGCGGGGCCCCGGCCGCGGACGTGGGTGCGGCGGGTGCTGGTGCGGCGGGTGCTGGTGCGGCGGGTGCTGGTGCGGCGGGCGCCGGTGTTCCGGTGGTCGCGGTGTCCGCCGGTGTCCCGGTGGTGGCGCTCGCCGTGTCCGCGGACGGTGTCGACGCGGCGCTCGGGCCGGCGGCCGGGGTGGCGCCCCTGGTGGCAACTCGGTTGCCGTCGGCCGGAGTTGACGCTCCCACTGCTCCTGCGGCGGGCGTTCCGGTACCGGTCGCGGCGGCGCAGCCGGTCAGGACGGCGGTGCACAGGGCCAGCGCGGCGGACACCGCGGTGAGGGTCGGTCGTCGGGTGCGTGCGGGCATGGCGGATCCCTGGTCGAGGAGGTCGGTGAAAGGCGAGGGGAGGTGAGGGCGGGTCGGCGCTGTCGTCCGGCCGCCCGTCCGGCCGGGCGCATCGGATCGGCGCCGGCGGCGCGCCCGGGGGCCGGTGCGGCGTTCGTTCGGGGCGGTGGTGCGAAGGGGGGCGGTGGTGCGAAGGGGGGCGGTGGTGCGAAGGGGGCGGGCCGGGTGGCCGTCCAGGGTCGGGCGGGGGCTCAGTCCCAGCCGATGACCGTCGAGGAGGAGCCCGTGTCGGCGCGGACCGCGGTCCCGGCCGCGGCGTGCGGGAGGGCGGGGCCGGTGGCGGTGGTGGCGGTGGTGGTCGGGACGGCGCGGAGCATGGTGGTTCCCCCGGAGAAGCGTTTCGGTGGTGCGGGCCGCCGGCGCGGACCCGCCCGGATCGCGGGGGGAGTCGTCCTCGCCCCCGTTCCTGTGGTCACCATCCTGTGGGCCCGGGGCGGCGGGTGGAATGGCTTCGGGTTGTCACCAACGGGACTGTCAGCTTGGTGTCAGCCCGGTGTCCCGGCGGCGCGTCCCCGGCGCGTCCCCGGCGTGGTCGGGGCCGTGCCGGTGTCCGGCGGCAATGCCGCGCCCGCCCGGTGCCGCTGTGCCATATTGCGGACATGGTCACGACGAAAGGGCAGGTCATGAAGTTCGCAGTCATCGGCGGCACCGGGCTGATCGGGTCGCAGGTCGTCAGGAACCTGAACGCCGCGGGTCACGAGACGGTGGCGCACTCGAAGTCCACCGGGGTCGACGTCATCAGCGGCCGGGGGCTGGACGAGGCGGTGGCCGGGGCCGACGTCGTCGTCAACCTGACGAACTCCCCGACCTTCGACGAGGCCTCCCCCGCCTTCTTCCGGACCTCGATGGACAACCTGCTGGCCGCCGCCGAGCGCGCCGGCGTCGGCCACGTCGTGATCCTGTCGATCGTCGGCACCGACCGGGTGCCGCAGCTGGACTACTACCGCGCCAAGGCGCTCCAGGAGGAGATCCTCGCGGCCGGGCCGCTGCCCTACTCGATCGTCCGGGCGACGCAGTTCATGGACTTCGTCGACGCCATCCTGTCCTGGACCGCGGAGGGCGACACCGTCCGGCTGCCCGCCACGCCGATCCAGCCGATCGCCTCCAAGGACGTCGCCGAAGCGGTGGCGCTGGTCGCGGCGGGCACCCCGCTGAACGGCATCCGCAACATCGCCGGCCCGGAGGTCTTCCCCCTGGACGAGCTGGGCCGGATCACCCTGGCCGCCAAGGGCGACCACCGCACCGTCGTCACCGACCCCACCGCCGGCATGTTCGCCGCCGTCCCGGGCGACGTCCTCACCGACCGGAACGCCCGGCTCGCCCCCACCCGCTACGCGGACTGGCTCTCCTGACCCGCCCCGCACCGACCCACGGGACCCCGGCGAGGAGCCCGGAGGGGCCGGGCGCCCGGGAGGGGCCTGGCGCCCGGGGAGGGGCCTGGCGCCCGGGGGGGGTCAGAGCGCGGACAGGCGCAGCCTGAACGGCGGCCCGGCCGTGCGCGGTGTCCAGCCGTTCGCCCGCGCGCGGCGGATGCCGGCGGCGACCTCCCGCGGCATGACCACCTGTGCCGGTACCGCGGCCGGGGTGCGGGCGGTGGGCCGGCCGGTGTCCACGACGAGTGTGGTCGCGGGGTGTCGAGCGTCCTGCACGGCGTAGCCGAGGGTGGCGCCCTCGTAGTCGCAGCACCAGTGCCGGCGGCTGACGCGCCAGCGGTACTCGGCGCCGTCGACGACGATGCGCCGGGTTCCCTTCGTGGCCAGGGTCACTGTGCTGCCTTCCGGTCGGTCCGTGCCGCGTCGCCGCGTCCGTGTGCCGGTGGGCAGTCTCCTCGCCCGGCGGCCGGGTGTCACCGGGATCCGCCGGTGCGCTTCCTCTCGCCCGGCCGCGCGGCGGTGGCGGTCCGCGCGGTGGGCCGGGTGGGCCGGGCGCGAAAACCGGTGGGCCGGGCGCCCTCGAGGGCCCTACGGTGTGTCCGGCCATCGCGCGGGTGCCGCACGGCGGACAGGGCGGACAGGGCGGACAGGGGCGGCGGCGTGGGCTGGGACATGACGATCGAGCGGCCGGAAGGCGCCGGCGACCCGGAGTACCGGTTCAGCCTCTCCAGCATGGGTCCGGCGAAGCGGGCCATGGACCGTCTCGGGATGCTGTCGCACGGCCATGAGCCGTTGCCCTGGCCGAGGATCGAGGACTTCGGCCTGACGGCCGCCGACTTCGCCGCCGAGCGCGCCGGCGAGGTGTCGCCGGCCGTGCTCGCCTTCCGGGCCGCCTCCCGGGCGGTGAGCGACTGGCAGGCCGAGCGGCCCACCGGTATCCCGGACTACAAGATCGGCGGCACCAACGACGGCTGGCTGGTGACGCCCGCCGAGATCCGTGCCGCCCTGGCCGCCCTCGCGGCGCAGCCCGCCTCGGCCCGGGCCGGGACGTTCGCCCGGACGCCGCGCTGGGAGGGGTGGGTCGACTACCTCACCCGTGCGGCGGCCCACGGCGGGTTCCGGGTCGAGTGAGCGGCCGTGGGACGGGGTGTCAGCGGGCGAGGCGGCCGAGGAGGGCGGAGGCGGCGCCGATGCCCAGGAGGGTGGCGAGGGTGAGGACGGCGAAGTCCAGGGGCAGGTGGCTGGGGGTGCCGATGAGCAGGCCGCGCAGGGCGTCGACCTGGTAGCTGAGCGGGTTGGCCTTGCTGACGGCCTGGAGCCAGCCGGGCATCAGGGCGAGGGGGTAGAGGGCGTTGGAGGCGAAGAACAGTGGCATGGTGATGGCCTGGCCGATGCCCATCAGGCGGTCGCGGGTCAGGACGATGCCGGCGATGGCCATGGACAGGCAGGAGAAGAACGCCGAGCCGAGCAGGACGACGGCCACGACGCCGGCCAGCCGCAGCGGGTTCCAGGTCATGGCGACGCCGAGGGCGGCGGCGATCAGCACGACCACGGCGGCCTGCAGGACGGCCTTCACGCCGGCGGCGAAGGCCTTGCCGGTGACGAGGGCGGCGCGCGGGGTCGGGGTGACCAGGAGTTTGGTGAGGACGCCGGAGTCCCGCTCCCAGATGATCATGATGCCGTAGAAGATCGCGATGAACATCGCGGACTGGGCGATGATGCCGGGCGCGAGGAAGTCCAGGTAGGGGATGCCGCCGGTGGGGATCGCCTTGAGGCGGGTGAAGGTCTGGCCGAAGATCAGCAGCCACAGTGCCGGCTGGATCGCCCGGGTGTAGAGCTCGGTGCGGTCGTGGCGCAGCTTCTGCAGTTCGACGGCGCACATGGCGCCGACGCGGGCGGGTACCAGGCGCCAGCCGGTGCGGGCCCGTGGGGGCACCAGCAGCAGGGACAGATCCGGGCCCGGGTCGGCGGGTTCGGCGGACGCGGCCCGCGGTGCGGCGGGTTCAGCCGACGCGGCCCGCGGTGCGGCGGGTTCGGCGGACATCGGAGAAGTCTCCTTCGGTGGCGTCGGCCAGTTGGCGGCCGGCGAAGTGGCGGAAGACGTCGTCCAGGGTGGGGTTGTCGTGGGCGGGGTCGGTGTGGCGGACCCGGTCCTTGAGTTCGGCGGGGGTGCCGAGCGCGCGGATGCGGCCGCGGTCCATGAGGGCGATGCGGTCGCAGTGGCGGTCGGCCTCGTCCATGTAGTGGGTGGTGACCAGGACGGTCATGCCGGTGGCGGCGCGCACGGCGTCGACGCGTTCCCACACGCCGGTGCGGGCGATGGGGTCCAGGCCGATGGTGGGTTCGTCGAGGACGAGCAGGCGCGGGGCGCTGACCAGGGCCTGGGCGAGTTCGAGGCGGCGCACCATGCCGCCGGAGTAGGTGGCGGCCATCCGTTCGGCGGCGTCGGTGAGGTCGACGGCCGCCAGGGCCTGGTCGACGCGGCGGGCGCGTTCGGCGCGCGGGACGTCGAAGACGCGGGCGAACAGGGCGACGTTCTCGCGTCCGGTCAGGGCGGCGTCGGCGGACAACTGCTGGGGGACGTAGCCGAGCAGGCGCCGTACCTGCATGGGGTGGCGGGTGGCGTCGTGGCCGAAGACGCGGACCATGCCGGCGCCGACGGGCAGCAGGGTGGTGATCGCGCGGATGGTGGTGGTCTTGCCGGCGCCGTTGGGGCCGAGCAGGCCGAACACCTCGCCGGTGCGCACGGTCAGGTCGATGCCGTCGACGGCCCGGGTGGCCTTGCCGCGGCCGTGGCGGAAGACGTACGTCAGGCCCTGGCACACCACGGCGTCGGGGGCGTCGGTGCTCATCGCTCCCCCTGCCCTGGCGGGGTGCGCGGGGCGCCGGACGGCGTGCGCAGGACGGCCGGTGGGGTGCGCGGCGCGTCGGGTGGGATACGCGGGACGGCCGGTGGGGTGCGCAGGGCGTCGGCGACCTGCCGCAGGGCGGGCAGGGCGGCGGCCAGGGCCTCACGCTCGGCCGGCGGCAGGCCGGTGACGACGTCGCCGATGAGGGCGCGGCGGCGCCGGCGCCAGTCCTCGATCCGTTCGGCCGCCTCGGGGGTGGCGTGCAGGAGGGCGGCGCGGCGGTCGGCGGGGTCGCTCTCACGGCGCAGCAGGCCCTGGGCGACGAGCTGGTTGACGAGGGTGGACACGGAGTTGCCGGCCAGGCACAGCTCGTCGGCGGCTTCGCAGACGCGCAGTGCGGGGGTGTCGTGGACCAGGCGCAGCAGTTCGATCTGGGCGCCGCGCAGGCGGGGTTCGTGTGTGGTGCTCTGGCGCAGGCGGCGGCGGACCAGGCGCTGGATGCCGACGAGGAGGGTGGAGAACTCGTCGGCCAGCGCGACGTCGAGCGTTGCGGGCTCTGTCGCGGTCATGTGGCCATTTTATCTCTGAGTGGGAGGTATTGGTCGGGTGTGTGCGGGGGGGGTCTCAGGTGGGTGGGTTGTCAGGTGGCGCGCTGGCCGTGGACGAGGGCGGGCAGGGTGCGGTTGGCGAGGGCTTCGCTGGTGCGGGCGTACTGGGCGGGGGCCATGGTGTCGGGCAGTTGGCGTACGGGGACGAAGCGGGCGCCGAGCAGGCCGCTGTGGTGTCGGGGCGGGACGGTGAGGGGGGTGGTGTCGGGGACGGTGCCGCCGTCGAAGACGAGGTTGAGGCGCTGGAGGTAGCGGTCGGCGGGGGTGAAGTCGACGGCGAGGATGTCGCTCAGGCGCAGGTGGAGGCCGGTCTCGGCGTTCAGGTGGCGGGCGGCGGCCAGGTGCGGGGGCTCGTTGGGGCGGGCGGAGCCGCCCGGGAGGATCATGCCGTCCATGTAGTCGGGGTCGACGAGCAGGACGTCGCCGCGGGGGTTGCGGACGAGGACGAGGCAGCCGAGCCGGCAGACGGGGGGCTTGGCGAGCAGGCGGGGGTCTTGCATGGGGGTGGTCGCTTTCAGTCGTCGCGGTCGTGGTGGTCGTGGGTGAGGCGTTCGTAGCGCAGGCCCTTGCGCAGCAGGTCGACCAGGCGGACGAGGTCGAGGGGGCGGGCGGTGAGGCGCAGCAGGTAGCTGCACGTCAGGCGGCCGCCCTCCCAGTCGACTTCGAGGGTGGGGAGGCGGACGCCGCCGAGGTCGAGGACGGTGGTGAGGTCGTCCAGGACGTCGGCGGCCTGCCGGCGCTGCTCGGCGGTGGCGCGGGAGAGGGTGGACATCACCGCTCCCCCGGCCGCTTGTGGACCTCGAAGGCGCGCCAGGCGCTGTAGGCGTCGCCGAAGAAGACGAAGGCGGCGAGTTCGCCGGTGGCCTGGCGCAGCCACTCCCCGGTCTGCTCGTTGCGGACCCGGTAGCGCTGGGCGTCGGTGTCGAAGCGGACGCCGTAGCCGTGGAGGCGGGGGGCTTGGTCGTGGGGCATACGAATGGAACCCTCTGCGATCGGAGTTTCACGTTCTGTGTACATCGTGGCCCGGCAACCCCTAGCATCGGAAGCGCAAACAACTTGACTTCGAGGCTGCGTTAAGTCGGAGTACCCATGGTCAACATCAAGGAAATCGAGCCGTCGTCGAGCCCCTGGGCCCCTTTCGGCATCCAACTCCGCAACTCACGGCGGGCGAAGGGCCTCAAGCAGCACCAGCTCGCGCGCAAGTGCGGAGTCAGCGCGTCGTACGTCTCGTTCGTTGAACTTGCGCGTCGACCGCCGAGTGAAAAGTTTGCTACCAAGGCCGACGAAGTCCTGGAAACGGGCGGGACTTTGATGCTGATGTGGTGGCAGCACAAGCACACCGCGCTCGTGCCGGGTTTCCCGGAGTACGCCAACCACGAGAACCGCGCCTCAGAGGTCAGGCTGTTCTCGATCGACATCGTGTCCGGGCTGCTGCAAACCCGTGCCTACGCCGACGCCTGGGAAGCGGCGAACGTCAGGCGCGGCACTGCGACTCCCGAACAGGCCGAGGAACGGGTCAACTTCCTCATGACGCGCCAGCAACTCCTGGCCCGCACGCCGGCGCCGCTGCTTCATGCGGTTCTCGACGAAAGCTGCCTGCGCCGACCTGTCGGCGGGCCGAAGGTGATGATCGAACAGCTGCTGCACCTTGAACAGCTCGCCGCGTCTCCGAACATCCTGCTGCAGGTAGCCCCCTTCTCCCTGGGCGAGGACCGTCCGTTCACACTTCCCGTGATTCTCCTGACCATGCCCGACCGGAAGCTGCTCGGATACACGGAAACCGAGCTGCGCGGGTACCTTGATCGCGATATCAACGCTGTTCTTCCGCTTGCCAGGGGCTACGATCGGCTTCAGATCGAGGCGCTGAACCAGGCCGCGTCGGTGGAGAAGATGCGAGCGGTACGGAAGGACTATGAGGATGGATGTTGACCTGACCCACGCTGGCTGGCGAAAGAGCACCTACAGCGGCGGGTCGAACGGCTGCGTGGAGGTCGCCGACGGATTCAACGGTGTCATGCCCGTACGGGACTCCAAGGACCCCAGCGGCCCGGCCCTCCTCTTCCCCTCCGCCGCCTGGCAGTCCTTCGTCACCGCCGTCCGCACCGGCGAGTTCGACGCCGGCTGATCCCGACTGTGCGCCGCCGCCCCTGCCCGGGGCGGCGGCGCACAGCGGTCCCACCGCCGGTCCAGCGCGAGGGGTTGATGAGCAAGTGCCGTGGCCCGACGCCCTCCAGTCCGTCCTCAAGACCGGGCACGACCGTGAAGTCCTCGCCGTCCACCCGTACCGGTCGGCCTGCCCTCGATCGGTGTGGGCGCAGCTGTTCGCCGAGGCCCGCAGCGAGATCTTCCTCGCCGGGTACACCAACTACTTCGTCTGGCTGGAGCAGCCCGCCCTGCTCCGGACCCTGCGCCGCAAGGCCGAGAGCGGCTGCCGCGTCCGCTTCCTCCTCGGCGATCCCGACTCCGAAACGACACGCCGGCGGGAGCGGATCGAGGACGTGACCCTCACGGTGTCCACCCGCATCCGCATCACACTGGAGCACCTGGCCGAGCTCCCCGACACCGACGGTATCGAGGGCCGCTTCAGCTCCCCGGAGGACGGCCCGAACCACATCGGCCTGTCCGTCTCCCGTTTCGACGAACACGCCCTCGTCACCCCGCACTTGGCCCGTGCCATCGGCCACGACTCCCCGCTGATGCACCTGCGGCGCAGCGAGGAGAACGGCATGTTCGACCGTTTCGCCGAGCACATCGAGGAGCTCTGGTCCCGGGGCAGCGTCATCCGCACCGGCCCCACCCCCGCATAGGAAGTCGGCCCCGCCGACTTCCTGCTCCGCAGCTCGTTCAGGAGGCAACCGCCATGAACCGCAGCACCCCCACCGCCTGGCGCAAGAGCACCCACAGCGGGGGCGGCGGCCAGTGCGTCGAGGTGGACGACGCGCGCCCCGGCCGTGTGCGGGACAGCAAGGACCCCGACGGCCCCCGCCTCGACTTCTCCCCCTCCGCCTGGCAGGCCTTCGTCACCGCCGTCCGCACCGGCGAGTTCGACGCCCGATAGGCCTACTTGGCCCCCGGAGTGGGAAGTCGACCCCATCGACTTCCCACTCCACCCACACGTCCCGCCCCGGAGGAAACCCCCATGGACCCCGCCCTCATCACCACCTGGCGCAAGAGCACCCACAGCGGCAGCGGTGGCCAATGCGTCGAGGTCGCCGACAGCATCCCCGACCTCACGCCCGTCCGCGACTCCAAGGACCCCGACGGCCCCGTCCTCCTCTTCCCCGCCCCCGCCTGGCAGGCCTTCGTCACCGCCGTCCGCACCGGCGAACTCGGCACCACCTGACGGAACTTGCGCGTCGCTGCCCCGGCCCGGGGCGGCGGAGCAATGCTCGGAACCTGTGGATCGGTGCTGGAAGGGACGCGGAGGGCGTACCTTCCCGAATGATCCTGTGATGGTCACCGAGTAGGCCCGCGTTGCAGCGCGGGTCGGGAAGGCACGCCCGTGCTCAGCGTAGTGAATGCCGACGGTTCCACCGAGTCCGGCTCCCTGATCGACGAGATCGTCCGTGAAGGCGCCCGGCGGATGCTCGCCGCCGCTCTGGAGGCGGAAGTCAACCAGTACATAGCCGAGTTGGCCGCCGAGACCGACGAACGCGGCCGTCGCCTGGTGGTCCGCAACGGCCACCACCGGCCCCGGACCGTGGCCACCGCGGCCGGACCGGTCGAGGTCACCGCGCCGCGCGTGAACGACCGCCGCGTCGACGAGGCCACCGGCGAGCGCAGGCGGTTCTCCTCGAAAATCCTCGCGCCGTGGTGCCGCAAATCCCCGAAGGTCTCCGAGGTGCTGCCACTGCTCTACCTGCACGGCCTGTCCTCCGGCGACTTCGTGCCCGCGCTGGAGCAGTTCCTCGGCTCGACGGCCGGGCTGTCGCCGGCCACGGTGACCCGGCTGACGAAGCAGTGGGGCGAGGACCACGCCGGCTTCCAGGCCCGCGACCTGGCGGACCGCGACTTCGTCTACGTGTGGGCCGACGGCGTGCACCCGAAGATCCGGCTCGGCCAGGCGCACTCGTGCGTCCTGGTCCTGCTCGGCGTGCGCGTCGACGGCACCAAGGAGCTGATCGCGCTCGCGGAAGGGCTGCGGGAGTCGACAGAGTCGTGGGCCGACCTGTTGCGCGACTGCCGCCGCCGCGGCATGCGCGACCCCGAGCTGGTCGTCGGCGACGGCGCGATGGGCCTGTGGAGGGCCTTGGCCGAGGTGTTCCCCGCCGCGAGGCATCAAAGGTGCTGGGTCCACAAGGCCCGAAATGTCACGAACGCCCTGCCGAAGTCCGCGCAGCCGGGCGCGACGAAGGCGATGCAGGAGATCTACAACGCCGAGGACCGCGGCCACGCTGCGAAGGCCATCGAGGCGTTCGCCAAAACCTATGGCGCCAAGTGGCCCGAAGCCGTCGCGAAGATCACCGACGACGCCGACGAACTGCTGGCGTTCTACGACTTCCCGGCCGAGCACTGGATCCATCTGCGGACCACGAACCCGATCGAGTCCACCTTCTCGACGGTCAAGCTCCGCACCAAGGTCACTCGCGGCGCCGGCAGCCCCGCCGCCGCCCTCGCGATGGTGTTCAAGCTCGTCGAGTCCGCCCAGGCCCGCTGGCGGGCGATCACCGGGTCCCACCTGGTGGCGTTGGTCCGCGCCGGCGCTCGCTTCGAAAACGGCCAACTGGTCGAACGTGTCGAAGCCTTCGCGGCCTGAGGAGAATGCCACCATGACCGCCTTCGATACCTACGGCACGAGCGCCTACACGCCACGCGAGCTGTCCGACCTGCTGGCCAGCCGACTCGCGGCGACCTTCATCGAACGCGAGAGCTACTGGATCGGAAGCTACTTCCTCGCTACCCTCGCCGACACGACCAGCCTCAAGATCCAGCCGAACGCTATTCCCGGAGACGACGGCGAGGACGATCTCTACGAGGACGAGCACCCGGACATGACGGTCCTCCTCCTCGTCACGTCACCAGTCGACGCAGAGTCGCTGAACGCTGAGCTCGCGGCGGTCGAAGGACTCACCCGGCTCAGATCTTCTGCAAACTGAGGAACCACTGATCCACAGGTATTGACGATTGCTCGGGCGGCGACGCCGAAGACCCTTCCCACACCGCACAGCCAGGGCCCTCGTCCGAACACTCGACATGAGAAGTCGGCCCCGCCGACTTCCTGCTCCACCACCTACCCAGACCAGGAGGCACCGCCATGAACCGCACCACCCCCACCACCTGGCGCAAGAGCACCCACAGCGGACAGGGCGGCCAGTGCGTCGAGGTGGACGACGCGCGCCCCGGCCGCGTGCGGGACAGCAAGGACCCCGACGGCCCCCGCCTCGACTTCTCCCCCTCCGCCTGGCAGGCCTTCGTCACCGCCGTCCGCACCGGCGAACTCCGCACTGCCTGACGGCACTTGTGCGTCGCCGCCCCGGCCGGGGCGGCGACGCCGGAGAACCCTCCCCCGTACCGCACGGGCAGGACCCATCCTCCCCCTCCGAACACCCCGCATGAGAAGTCGACCCCGCCGACTTCCCGCTCCGCAGCCCGTCCAGGAGGGCAACCGCCATGAACCGCGGCACCCCCACCGCCTGGCGCACGAGCACCCACAGCGGGGGGGCGGCGGCCGGTGCCTGGAGGTCGCCGACGCCGTCCCCGGCCTCACGCCGGTGCGTGACTCCAAGGACCCCGACGGCCCCCACCTCGACTTCTCCCCTCCCGCCTGGCGGGCCTTCGTCACCGCCGTCCGCACCGGCGGACCCGGCGCCGCCTGACGGCACCTGCGCGTCGCCGCCCCGGGCCGGGGCGGCGACGCCGCACCCCCTCCCCCGGCGCCCCTCCGCTGCGGGCTACCGCGCGAGCTCTTGGCGGGCCGTGGCGAGGACCGCGGGGTCCAGGACGCCCGCGCCCTGGTCGAGGAGCCAGCGTTCCAGGGCCCGCCCGGGGTCCCGCAGGCGGCGCGGCGGCCCGTCCGCGGCGGACACGGTCACGGCCCCGCCGCCGACGGTGATCCCGGGGGCGGCGGCGTGCGGGCCGGCGAGGACGCGCAGGCCCCGGTAGCCGAGCCCGTCGTGCGGCGGCCCGCCCCCGGCCACCGGGGCCGGGGCCGGGGCCGGGGCCAGTGTGCCGATCCGGTGCGCCAGTTCGTCGGCCGCGGCGTCGTCCAGGGGGAAGCGAGGGTTGGGACGTCCGCTGTAGAGGTCCACCTCGACGACCGCCGAAGGGCCCGCGGGGCCGGTCAGTTGATCCTCTGCCGCTGGCTGAGACAGCCGTAGAAGTAGCCGCAGAAGATCGTGTAGGGCCCGCGGTCGGCGGTCTCCGGGTCGTAGATCACGTTCCCGCTGTTGTCGTAGTTGCGGGCCGCCGTCCCGCCCGGCTTGTGGCCCCAGAAGCCCTCCTTCTGCTTGCGGTACCAGTGGTAGTCGCCGCCGCCGGGGATGACGACCAGGGCGACCAGCGGGCGCGGCGCCTCGCTGTCGGGGAAGCAGTCGAACCGGTGGTGCATGCCGTCGCACAGCGCCGCGCGGGCCACTTCGTCACAGGTGATCTGGGTGTACATGTTGCCGCAGCCGCGGCCGGGCTGCGCGAAGGTGTTCGTGCGCCAGTTGCTGGCGTAGTTGTAGCAGTTGTTGTTGTACAGGGTGGTCGGGTCGTTGTTCCAGAACCCGGGGTTGAACGCCCCGACCTCGATCGTGCAGGTGACCGCCGGCTCCTCCTGCTGCCCGCCGCCGGCCGGGGCGACCCGGTCCTTCAGGGAGGTGCGGGCGCCGCTCGCCAGCTGTTCGAGCAGGAACTGGCGGAAGGACGCGTCGAGGGGCAGCGCGGGCCCGGCGTGCGTGGCGGGGCCCTGGCCCCAGTCCGCGACGGTGGCCAGCCGCTCGGCGACCTCGGCGCCGCGCCCGGCGGGCGCCTGCGGGCCCGCGGGCAGGTACAGGCGGGAGTCGACGTCGAAGTCGTGGGCGAGTTCGTCGTCGAAGGTCTCCAGCCAGAAGCCGCGCAGGCCCAGCGGGCCGGCGGGCGGTTCGGCGGAGCGCGGGTCGGTGAACAGTGTCCGGTCCCGCGTCAGCTCCCGCAGGGCGGTGCGGGCCTGTGCCGTGTCGGTGATGTCCGCGACGGGGTTAGGGCGGCCGGAGTAGACGTCCGCGGTGATTCTCAGCATGTGTCCGCTCTCCATGGACGAGGAGTGGCTGGGGTGGGGGGGGGTTCGGGCGCCGGCGGGCCGGTCCGCCACCGCAGGGGCCCGTCCCGACGCGGGGCCGGGACGACGGCGACGCCACGGCGTGCGCCACGGGGTGCGCCGCCCGGCCCGGTGCGGCCGTTTCTACACGCCCCCGCGGAGGCCGGAACCCCGCCGCGCGGCGGCGGCGACCGGATGTCGTCCCAGCGGTTCAACGCCACCCGCACGTCGCACACCTCAGCCCCGACACCCCCGGTACCCCCGGCACCCCCGGCGCAGCGGGCCAGGGCAAGCGGGCAGCGCGGGCGGCGCGGCGGGCAGGGGCAAGCGGGCAGCGCGGGCAACGCAGCGGGCAGGGGCAAGCGGCGGGCCGGGGCCGGTGGCAGGCCCGTCCGCGGGCCGGGGGGCGGGTTCGGCGCCGGGCGGGCCCGGTGCCGTTACAGGCCCGCCCGCCTCAGCAACCGTTCCATGTGCTCGACGGGCAGGAACGGCGAGGCGGCGGCGGCCTGCGCGACACGCGGGGAAGGGTCGGCGAGCAGGTCCAGCAGCGCCGGCAGGGGCAGGTTGCGGTGGGGGGCGACGGCCAGGCGCACGCGCTCCTCGGGGTCGCGGGCCAGCTGTTCGGCGAGGTGCGCGGGCAGGCCGGGGTCGCGGGGCGCGAGGGAGCGCAGCCGGGGCACGGGGTCGGTGGCGAAGCGGCGCAGGGTCTGCGGGGGGAAGGTGAGGACCTGCGCCTTGTCCCACCAGAAGGTGAACTTGTCGGCGCGCGGGCGGTAGCGGCGTTCGATGTCCTCGGCGGTCGCGGGGTCGACCAGGTGCGGGGCGGTGTGCGCCATGGTGAGGCGTACGGTCTCCTCCTCGTCGCGGAGCAGGCGGGCCACCGCGTCGGCGGGCAGGGCCGTACTGAGGGCCGCGCAGGCCCGGAACGCGACGTAGGGCGAGCCGACGTGCGGCAGCGGGTCGTCGGTGACCCAGGCCAGGCCCAGGGTCCTCAACTCCGCGCTGGCGGCGGTGTCTTCGACCCAGCGCAGGAACGTCTCGTCGTCGGCGTCGAGGGCCGGCTCGGCCGCCGCATGCGCGAACGCCCGGGCCTGGGCGTGGATGCGCGCCCGCAGGTGCTCCGGCGTGTCGGGCCGGGCGAAGACCTTCACCCGCACGCTCAGGGCCGGATCGTCGGCGAGGGCCTCGCGCACGGCCGGCGGCAGGTCGGGGTGGCGGGCGAGTTCGGCGCGCACCGCGCTGTCCGGGTCGTCGGCCAGGCGCCGCAGCAGGTGCGTGTCGAGGACGGCGTGGACGACGGCGCCGGCCCGGGTCACCGGGTCCGCCAGCAGCGCCGGCAGCAGGTCCGCGGGCGGCACCGGGTGCGGCAGGCGCGCGTAGTACGTCGAGCAGGCGGCGGCGCGGACGGCGGCCTCGGGATCGGTCAGCAGGATGCGGCGCACCGTCTCCGGGGCCTGCGTCCAGTACTTGGCCAGCGCGGCCCGTACGGCCGGTTCGGGGTCGGCGGCCAGGCGCGCGCGCAGGTCGGGCGGCGTGGCGTCCTGCTGGGCCAGGTACTCGCGGACCGTCGGGTGGGGATCGCCGACGAGCCGATCCAGCACCTGCCGGGGCGCGCTCGCGGCGCGGCGGGCGAGCGCGGCGCGGACCCCCTTGTCCCGGTGGTCGGCCAGGACCAGGCGGAACCGGTGCGGCAGGCGGTCGTTGAGCGCCAGGCCGCGCAGCAGCCACGGGTCGTCGGTCGCGATGATCTCGGCGACCGTGTCCTCGGTGAGGTCCGGGCGGCCCGCGACCTTCCCCAGGCCGTTGCGCCTGGCGATCAGCCGCCGCACCAGGGCGGCGGGCAGGGCCGGGTTCACCGCCAGGGCGTTCACCAGCCGGTCGAGGTGGGCCGGGGTCGGGGCCGGGGTCGGGGCGTCGGCGTCCATGCGAGCCAGGATGCCATGCGGGCTCCGGGACGGCGGCACCGGGCCGGGCCTCAGCGGGGACGACACGGCGTCCGCCCGTCCGCGACGACCCCTGGACCCGGCGACCCCTGGACCCCGGGCCCGACAGCCCGGGGCGCGGGTTCCACTCCCGGATCCGCGCCCCGAGGGCACCACCGCCTGCTGACACCCCGGCGCGGTCGCTTCGCGCGCGACCGGCCGGCGCACCCGCGGCGGGGCCGGCCCTGGACAGGCGGGCCGGGGGCGGCGGAGGATCCGGGCATGCCGTGTGACGAACCGTTGTCCGGGGAAGAGCCGACCGCGCTCGAGCGGCGTACGGGCGCCGCGGCGCCGGGGCCGCTCCCGTGCCGGCCCGGGAGCCGACGGGCGGGCGGCGGCGCGGTCGGCGGTGAGTCGTTCGTCGAGCTGGGCGGGCGCCGGTTCGCGTACCTGGACTTCGGCGGCGACGGGCCGCCCGTACTCGCCCTGCACGGACACTTCGGGCGGGGCCGCATCTTCGCGCCGCTGGCCGCCGCGCTCGCCGGCCGCTACCGGGTGGTGGCGCTGGACCAGCGCGGACACGGACTGTCCGACAACGGCGGCGAGTTCACCCTCCCGCACTACGCGGACGACGCGGCGGCGTTCCTCGACACGCTCGGCCTCGCACCCGCCGCGCTCCTGGGCCACTCGATGGGCGGCGCGGTCGCCTTCCACCTCGCCCACCGCCGCCCCGACCTCGTCCCCGCCCTGGTCGTCGCCGACACGACGACACTCAACCACGAACCCGAGACCCGTCCCGTCCTGGACGTGACCGGCTGGCCCCGCCGCACCCGCACCCGCCGGGCCCTGGAAGACGCCTTGGCCGAACACGGCGTCCCCACCGGCTACCTCATGGACAGCGCGGCCGAGTTCGACGACGGCTGGGGCTTCCTCTTCGACACCGCCGACATGACGGCCTCCCAGGAACACCTCACCGGAGACCTGAGCGCCGTGTGGAACGCCACCCGCCAACCCGCGCTGCTCCTGCGCGCAGGCGACAGCTTCCTGCTCACCCCCGCCACCGCCCGACGGATGGCCACCGAGCGGCCGAACACCCGCCTCGTGGAGATCCCGGACAGCGGACACTGGCTGTACGCGGACGCCCCCCAGGCGTTCGCCCACCACGTCCGCGCCTTCCTCGACCACCTCCCCCGCACCCGGCCCACCCCGGCCCCCTGACACCCCGTACGGCGGACCGGCCCCGGGGACCGTCACCACCGGCCGGGGACCCACGGCAAACAACCCCGGACGGACGGGCGGCGGGGGACGGACGGGTGGTGGCGGTCCGCGCCCCGGTGCCACCACTCCCGGTACGGCGACACCGCGGTGCAGTGACGGCACCGGAGCGCAGTGGCGACACCGGGGGCGTCGGGGGCGGATCGGTGCCCGTCGGCCGGCAGGGCCCGTCAGGCGCGGGCGGGCTCCCCCACGCCGACGGCGCGCAGGGCGCGGGCGGTGGTCTCCCGGTGCTCGCCGACCGGGGCGACGTAGTCGAGGACGGCACGCGCGGCGTCCTCGCCCAGGGTGCGGGTGATCACCCAGGTGGCGAGGTACTGGGAGGCCAGGCAGCCGCCCGCGGTGGCGATGTTGCCCTCGGCGTGGAACGGCGCGTCGGGCACGGTGACACCGAGGGCCTTGAGGAAGGGCCGGGTCGTCGGGTCGGTACAGGCCGGCATGGAACCCAGCAGCCCCAGATGGGCCAGCACCAGCGCGCCGGAGCACTGGGAGCCGATCAGCTGCCGGGCGGGGTCCAGCGGCAGCCGGGCGAGCAACGGGGCGTCGGCGACCACGTCGCGGGTCCGCACCCCACTGCCGATCAGCACGACGTCGGCCTCGGCGACGAACTCGATCGGACGCTGCCCGGCGACCTGGACACCGTTCATCGAGGTCACCTGCGGCGTCGGTGTGGTGATGAAGGCCTCCAGACCGTCGCTGCGGCAGCGGTTGATCAGTGCGGAGGCGATGAAACTGTCGAGTTCGTTGAACCCGTCGAAGGTGACCACGGCGACCTGTGCCATCACTGCTCCCTCATACGGCGTCACATGTCCGGCCCCCAGTGTGCCGCGCCCCGCAACCGAGGCACGACGGCACCGGTACCGGGGGCGGGACGGCGCCGGGCCGGGGCCGGGACGGCACGTGAGCGGGGCCGGGCCGGGGACGGGCGGTGCCGGGGGCGGGTGTGACTGGTCGAGATAGTTGTCACTTGGCCGCGGTAGTTGTCACTGGCTGCGCCGGTTCGCCGGCTGCGATCTGTGACTCGGCAGGCTAACTGTCGTGTCAGCGCGGATTCTGTCGTCCAGGGTCAGCGTCGATCTCGTCGGCGAGGGGAACCGTGACACGTTAGGAGCTGTCCGGCCGATCATTGGTGGCGCGCTCTGGCTGTTGCTTGAGGCGCCTGTGGCGGCGGCCTGAAGTCGATTGCCAGAGATCTGCTGCTGCGCGACCATCGTCGGATGGATACGGGTGAGGGTCGGAAGCTGGTTCGGGTTGTGCAGACGTGTTCTGCCTACCCGTCGCAGTGGGACGCCTGGACGGCAGACGGCCAGTACCTGTACCTCCGATACCGGCATGGTGAGGGCTGCGTCGAGTGGCACCCTGGGCCTGAGGATGATGCCGACACGCCGGACTCGTGGAACGAGGGCCTCTCGGGGCTCCTCGTCGAATGGGACGACGGCACCGACGGCGGTGTCATCAGCCTTGAGGACTTCCTCGCAGCAGCGGGTTTGGTGCTGGCGCCGGGTGCCTCGGTGAGCTGAGGCTTCTTCGAAGTTGGCGACAACTTGCTTGCCGAACGATCAGCCAGCCGTCAGATCCCTCGCCGATTCAGCGACAGTTGTCATGCTGACCCGACCACAGAACCGCACGCCGAGCACCGCTCCTGGCGACAAGTAGCGTGCTGAGTCACACGATCATGCTGGGATGGCCCACGACATCCTGTTCTTCCTCGCTGCCGACGACAAAGCTGCAGCTGCCACGCGCCTGCGGGGACCTGGTGCGGCCTTCGAGTCCGTGAGCTGCCGCTTCATCGATCCGGACACGGCCATTGCCGAGTGGGACATGTACTTCGAGGAGCCCTCGGCAGAGGCCCCCTCGTCTGAGCAGCTGTACGCGTGGCGGCCATGGCCGGAGTGGGTCGTTCCTCCCTTGAACGATGGCGTTGAGGTGATCGCTCTACCGAAGCGACTGACCCATGCGCTGGCCAAAGCGAGCCTCGCCGAACTCGAGGAGCTCGCCGATCGCTGGACCGCGCGGCTCTGGTCCGAGGACGGGGACGAGATGACGGACGACGATCTCCTGGCGGTCCTCCAAGCCGTTGCCCGGCTCGCGGCGTCAGCGGTGCACACCGGTGGCGGCCTCTACAGCTGGAGCTTCTGACCGTCCCTCCTGCAGGAACGTTCGCGGTTGTGACAGTTAGAACGACCAGACAGTGACAACTACAGCGACCGCAACTGCCCAAAACCCCAGGCCGGCTGCTGCCCTCAGTGACAACTATCTCGACCAGTCACAGCGGGCGGGGCCGGGCCGGGGGCGGGGCGGTGCCGGTGCCGGGGGCGGTGGTTCAGGCGGCGACGAAGCGGCGGTGGCCGTCGGCGGCGAGGATGCGGCCGAAGCGCATACCGGGCAGGTGGGCGGCGACGAGGAGGTCGTCGGTGTCGGCCGCCCGGTCGGCGATGCGGTTGCGCACCGCCGAGGCGGCGGCAGGGTCGACGTCCCAGACGACCTGCCAGTCCCGTTCACCGAACTGGACGACGGAGTGCACGACGTCCCCGAGCAACAGGGCCCGGCGCCCGCCACCGGACAGCACGTAGACGGTGGTACCCGGGGTGTGGCCGGGCAGGTGGAGAGCATCGATACCGGGAGCGAGGGTGAAGTCGGTGTCGAACAGCTCCAACCGGCCCTCGACGGGGCTGAGTTTGGCGACGGCTTCGGGGGTCGCGATGTCACCGGTGACGAAGTGCTGCCAGTCGGCGCGGTGGGCGCGGTAGACGGCGTTGGGGAAGACGGGCCGGCCCTCGACGCTGGCCCAGCCGACGTGATCGAAGTGGAGGTGGGTGAAGACGACATCGGTCACGTCGCCGGGGGCGGTGCCGTGGGCGGCGAGCGAGTCCAGCAGGGCGCCCCCGCGGTAACGGCCGTCGTCGTGCGGGCCGACCCCGGCATCGACCAGCACCGTACGCTCACCACCGCGCACCAGGAAGGCGCCGAGCGGCAGGGTGAGGGTACCGTCGGGTCCGAGGTGGTGGCGGTGGCAGGCCCACGGATCGTCGACGCCGGGACGGGTGAGGATGTCGGCGGCCCTCTCGGTGCCCGTTCCGTCCATGACCGCCAGAACCTCGATGTCACCGATCCTCATCCGCGCGCCCTCCCGTGACCGTACGTCGATGGGCCCGCCGCACACGCGGGCTCTCGACGGCAACCACCCCGGGCGGCACGGGATTCCCCCCGGCACCCGAAAACCGCAGGGCCACCTCACCTCACCCTGCCCCTCCCCTCCCCTGCCCTGCCCGTCCCCGTTCGCGGCGGGTCGTTCGCGGCGGGTCGTTCGCGGCGGGTCGCACGCCCCCACCGCGGGGCGGGGGCGCGCTCGCGGATGCCACGGCGGGGGCGGGCGGCTTCACCCACCGGACTGAACACCGGGAGGGCCAGGCGATCGGCCCTGGTAGCGTCGTGTGCGTGAAGTCGCGCGCACCGCGCGGTCTTTGGCCATCGGACGGACGGGGGTCGAGTGTTGGGAAGGGGTGGTGGGTGTGGGACGGGCACGCGTGGCGGCGCGGGTGATCGTGCACCCTGGTGTGGAGGACGTGAGCGTCCAGCAGGTGCTGGAGGCGCTCGCTGATCCGGCCCGCAGGACGGTGGTGCGCACACTCGCGCACTCCGGAGCCGACCTCAGCTGCGGCTCCTTCGACCTGCCGGTGGGGCGTTCGACCTCCAGCCACCACTTCAGCGTGCTGCGCCAGGCGGGCGTACTGCGCCAGTACTACGTGGGCACCACCAAGATGAACGCGCTGCGCGCCGAGGAGTTGGAACGGCGCTTCCCCGGCCTGCTGTCGGCGGTGGTGGCCGCCGCGGACGCGGAAGCACGCCGGGCCTCGGGAGCGACCCGGGCCCCGGGGGCGTGAGAGCGACCCGGGCCCCGGGAGGGGGCGTGAGGGCGGGTCAGTCGCGGACGGTGAGGACGATCTTGCCGATCCGGGTGCCGGATTCGAGGTGGCGGTGGGCTTCGGCGACGGCGTCCAGGCCCTCGAAGACACGGTCGATGACGGGGGTGAACGAGCCGTCGGCCAGGCCCGCGGTGACGAACGCGTGGGCACGGCGCAGGCGTTCGTCGTCGCGGGTCACCTCGTGCATGCTGAAGAAGCGGCTGGTGACGGGAGCGAAGGTGTCCTGGCCGGGCAGCGGGGTGTCGCGCGGGTCGAGACGGCCGTAGACGATCAGGCGTCCGCCGGGGGCGAGGGTTCGCGCGAGAGCGAGGACGCCGGGTCCGGCGACGGGGTCGAAGACGGTGCGCACACCGCGTCCGGCGGTCACGGCCTCGACGCGGGCGAGGAGATCTTCCTCGCCGGTGACGACGACAGCGCCGGCGCCGGCGTCCAGCAGGTGCCGGGCCTTGACGCGGGTGCGGGTGGTGGCGATGGGGTGGACTCCCAGGCGGCGGGCGGTACGGATGGCGGCCAGGCCCACGCCGGAGGCGGCGGCGGTGATCAACACGTGGTCGCCCGGGCGCAGGTGGCCGTCCTCGGCGAGCGCACCGTAGGCGGTGAGGTAGGCCATCCACACGGCGGCGCCCTGAACGGGCGTGAGGTGTTCGGGGTGGGGGACGGCGGCACGGGCGGGAACCAGGACGTGGGTGCCGTAGACGCCGTAGTCGTTCTGGGAGAACGCGGGCACCGTGTCGACGCGCCGGCCGGGCACGAAGGCGGTGACGCCCTCGCCGACGGCCTCCACCGTGCCCGAGGCCTCGTAGCCGAGGGTGGCGGGCAGGCGCGGCCGCTCCAGGTAGGTACCGGCACGGAAGAGGGCCTCGGCACGGTTGAGACCGATCGCGGCGACACGCAGACGCAACCCACCGGGCCCGGGCTCGGGCAGGACACACTCACACACGGCCAGCACCTCCGGCCCCCCGACGCTCTCGAAGACAACAGTCCTGGGCATGACGAGCCCCTCCCCCTGGTACGTACCGCCGGCGACGCGGATCCACGCCCAGCCAACCCGGACACACCCCACCTGTCAAACTTCGACAACCGTCGGAACAAGGGACTTCGGGCAACGGCTGCACGGAAGTTGACAGGCCGTCAGCACCGCCCAGGGCCCCGGCAGGCCAGGTGCGGCAGACCGGGGACCGGGCGGGTGCCGCGTGCGGCAGACCGGGGACCGGCGCGGGCGTGCGGCAGGCCGGGGACCGGGCGGGTCCAGGTGGAGGCCGGGTACGGCGGGCCGGGGTCCGGGTACGGCGGACCGGGTACGGCAGACCGGGGACCGGCGCGGGCGTGCGGCGGGCCGGGGACCGGCGCGGGCGTGCGGCGGGCCGGGGACCGGGCGGGTCCAGGTGGAGGCCGGGTACGGCGGACCGGGTACGGCGGGCCGGGGTCCTGGCGGGGCCGGGCGCGTCCGTCCGGCGGGCCGGGGCGTAGGCTCGGTGTCCGTGACCGAGGGTGGGGACTGGGGCCAGGGATGGGACGCCACGCGCCGGTGGGTCGAGGGGCACCTCGCACCCGGCGAGCGCATCGGCGCGGTCAGCGCACTGAAGGGCGGGTGGACCTCACGGATGCGCCGCCTGGACGTGGAACGCCCCGGCGGGGCCGACCCGTACGCGCTGGTACTGCGCTCCTTCGTCAAACCGTTCTACCGCCGCCACGCCCCGGCACTGCTGGCCCGCGAGGCGGGCGTGCTGCGCCTGCTGGAGGGCAGCGGCATCCCGGCGGCGCGACTGGTCGCCGTGGACGCGCAGGGGGCGGTGTGCGAGCACCCGTCACTGGTGATGACCCACCTGCCCGGCACCGTACGCGTGGCCCAGGACCGGGACCGGGCGGCACGCACGGACCTGCTGGCCGCACAACTCGCCGCCGTACACGCCCTGCCCGTCACCGAACGGGACCGACCGCGCACCTGGCAGCCGTGGACGGCACCCGAACGCGTCACCGTACCCCCCGACACGGCACGCCCCGCACTGTGGGCCCGGGCGATCGAGGCGATCCGCCACCCCGCGCCCACACACCGGCCGTGCTTCCTGCACCGCGACTTCCACCCCGGCAACGTACTGTTCACCGGCCACGGCCCGGACCTGAAGGTCAGCGCGGTCATCGACTGGGTCGAAACCTCCTGGGGACCGGCCGACCTGGACGTCGCCCACTGCTCCACCGCACTGGCCCTGCTCCACGGCCCCGAAACAGCCCTGGCCTTCCCCGACCGCTACACCGCCGCCGGCGGCCGCACCCTCGCCACCGGCCCCACCCACCTCTACTGGCGACTCCTGGACGCCCTCGCCTTCGCCCCCGACGCCCGCAAAGTCGCCGAACCCTGGCACGACCTCGGCCGCACCGACCTCACCCCCACCCTCCTGACCACCCGCCTCGAAAACTACCTCCAAGCCCTCCTCGACCACCACACCTGAACACCCCCCCGGCCAGGCCACCACCACACAACGCGACCACCCCGCCACCAACACCGCCCCCCGCCTCACCCGCCCCGCGGATCCGGATCCCGCCCAACCACCACCACCAAAACCCCTACGACCGGCCGCCCCCAGCTCCCGGACACGCCGCGCCCCCGCGCCCGGACAGGTGGTGGGGCGCAGCACGGGGGGTGCGGCACGGGGGGTGCGCAGCACGGGGGGTGCGGGCGTGGGTGGGGCTCCGGGCCGGGACGGGACGGGACGGGGCAGGGTGGGGCCCCGGGCCCGGGGCGGGGCGGGGCGGGGGCCCTGCTGCGGACGGGCCGGAACAGCCCGCTGCCGATGCGTGGCACCATCCCGGTCTTCGACCGGCCACTCCCAAAGGCGCCGCCGCCACCGGTCGTGGCGTCACCGCCGGTTGGCCGGCCTTCAGCGGCTGCGGGCCGGGCGGCGCGCGTGTCATGGCCCCGCGCGGGGCAGGACGCGGCACGGGGCGGGGGCGTGCTTCCGGGGCCGGGGCCGGGGTGTGTTTCCGCTTCCTGCGGCTGGGGCGGTCGGGGTGTCGGAGGGAGTCGGCGGCGCTGCCGTCCGTGGCCGCGTCACCGCCCGGGCCGGGACACGCGGACTGCTCTCGGCCACCGTGCCGGCCCGGGGGTGAGGCCGGCCCGGGGCCGGGGGTGGGTCAGGGGGTGGTGGCGGGGCGGGTCTCGTGCGGGCGGGGGTGGCCGGGGCCGAGGCGGCGGCGCAGGAGGACGGTGGCGAGGGCGGCGGCGGCCAGGGCGGCGCCGACCAGGGGCAGGTGGCGGGGGCCGGCGGTGGTGACGACGGTTCCGCCGAGGGCGGTGCCGAGGGTGATGCCGAGGTTGGAGAAGGAGATGAAGAGGCTGTTGCCGAACTCGGGGGCGTCGGTGGCGTCGCGGGCGAGCCAGGACTGAGCGACGGCGAGGCCACCGCAGTGGACGGCGCCCCAGAGCAGGACGGTGGCGAGCATGGGGACGCGGTGGGGGCCGGCGGCGTCGACCAGGAGGTAGAGGGCCAGACACAGGAGCGGGTAGGCGGTGACGGTGCGCAGCGGGTGGCGTTCCAGCAGGCGGCCGTAGACGGGGTTGCCGGCGGTCATGACGACACCGAAGGCCATCAGGGCGGGGCCGGTGAGGGAGGTGTCGAGACCGGTGACGTGTTCGAGGTATTCGGCGATGTAGCCGTAGCCGCTGAACATCGCGGCGAACAGAAGGGTGACGGCGGCGACGGCCAGCCACAGGCGGGGGCGGCGCAGGATGCCCAACTGTCCGCGGTAGGTGGGGTGCTGGGTCTCGGGCAGGTCGGGGAAACAGGCAAGGACGGCGGCGCAGGCGAGGAGGTCGAGAGCTGCGGTGCTCCAGAACGCGGCGGGCAGGCCGAGGTGGTCGGCGAGGTAGGAGGTGAGGGGAACGCCGAACGCGAAGCCGGCACTGACGCCGGCGAAGACGGTGGTCGCGGCACGGGCACTGCGGCCGGGCGGGGCAAGGCGGGTGGCGGCAGTGAGAGCGAGGGCGAAGAAGACCGGATGGAACAGGGCGGGCAGGACCCGGAAGGCGAGGACGAGCGGGAAGGAGTCACTGAGCGCGTAGAGCGCGTTGGAGGCGGCGAAAACGGCAAGTGCCGCCGCCAGGACGGTTTTCCGGCGCAGACGGGAAGCAAGGAGCACACCGGCGGGACCGGTGACGGCGACGGTGAGCGCGAACACGCCGACCAGCCAACCCGCGGTGGCAGGAGCCACCTGCAGGCGCCGGGCCATGGCGGGCAGGACCCCGACGACGCCCATCTCGGTCGTGATGATGCCGAACACACCCAAAGCCAGGACGGGCACGGCCAAAGCGGTACGGGCAGGAGCGGTACGGAGCACGGCAACAACCTCCAACAGATACACAAATCTAGATAACTGAATGCGTTGGCCGAAGAAAAAACTGGGGACGCCGAACGGGCGCCCCCACCAGGAAGGGGACAGTGCGGGAACGGGTGATGCGGGAGGGAATGGCGCGGGAGTCGGCGGCGGGAACGGGTGACGCGAGGGCGGTGACGCGCGAGCGGGTGACGCGAGGGAGGGGGCGCGGGAGCCGGTGACACAGGGGAATGGTGCGCCGAGGGGTGGTGCGAGGGGGTGTCAGAGTTCGTCGCGCACGTACGCGGCGAAAGCGGCGATGGTCTCCTCGTTGCGCCGGTAGAACGTCCACTTGCCGACACGCTCGGACACCAGCAGCCCTGCCTCACGCAGGATCTGCAGATACCCGGAGACCACCGACTGGGCCAGCCCGGAACGCTCACAGAAGTCGGTGACACACACCCCGATATGGAAACCGACACCGCGCTCACGGTAGTACGCCTCGTCGAAATAGCGTTCGGGCGTCCTGAGCCAGCGCAGGAACTCCGCACGCGCCGGATTGGCGAGTGCCTTGTGCACGGCCAGCGGATCCAGATCCACCACACACGCCCCTTCCGGCGACCGACCACCACCCCGACCCCCGGGACGTATCTAATATTCTGGATACGACCCGGGGTGTCAAGACAGACCCCGACGACCAAGCACCCCCCGCAGGACGGCGCGAGAACGGGACAGGGCCTGTCCGGTGGACTCCGCCCAGGACAGCACCGGCCAACGACCGGCCCCGGGCACCCGCACCCGACACACACCACCCACAGCAGACGGCGGCAACCCCCGCCACCGACGAGGACCGCGACACACACCCCGACAGCACGGCACCACACCGACCCCCGGGACCACCCGGTCCCACCACCCCACCCGGCAAGCGCAACCACGGCAAACCCGCCGCGCCCGGCAAACGGGACCCCACCACTCCCCACGAACCCCGGCACGCCGGCACTCGAACACGGGACCCCGCGCCGGCCACCGACGAAGACACCAGCCGAACCGACCCCCCACAAGACACCCCCGGACAGTCCGGGCCCAAGCCGACCGGCGACGACGCGACACGCCGGCCCGACCGAGGCCAGACAGCAGGCGGAGTCCGCCGACACCTCCCACACACCGCCACCGGACGCACCCCCACCACAGGCAAGCGGTGACGCACCCAGGGCGGCCGGGGCGCAGCGGCACGCAGGACGCCAGGCAGACAGGCGGACAGACAGACGGGGCGCAGCAACGCGCGGCAGGCCAGGTGAGCCGGGCGCAGCAGTGAGCGAGACACCAAGCGGACGAGCGGGGTGCGCCGACACCTCCACACACCGCCGTCAGCCCCGCCCCCGGCCCGGGCAAGCGGCGGCGCGCCCAGGCAGGACGGGGCGCAGCGACCCTCGGCAGGCCTGACGGACAGGCGGGCGGGTCGGCGGGGCACGGCGGCGACGGGCTGACGGGAGGACAGGCGCCCGGGGCGCGGTCGGCAGGCAGGGCCACGGCGGCGGACGGGCGAATGGGCGGGCGTGCGGGCGGGAGGGGCGGGGTGCGCGCCGGGTGGCGTGCGGCCCGGGAGCGCGGGCAGGCGGGTGGTGCGGTGACACGCCGGGCGTTCACCCTCACGAGTGATTGTGACACTACGAACACGGGCGGACACTCTGGGTATCCGGAGGGCTCGTGGGAGCCCTCCCGGCACAAGGAGGGCCGTCATGGCCGCAGCCGAACCCACCGCCTCCCAGGTCCCGCAGATCACCGGCGCCCTGCAGTCCACCGACACGGAGCAGCGCCTCGCCGACATCGGCGGCAACGTCGGCGCCGTGTGGCGGGGCTGGGTGTTCTGGAGCCCGGGCAACGGGACGTTCAACCTGCAGATCTCGTGGAACGTCATCGGGATCAACTCCACCGTCGTCATCACGGCCTCGGAGATCGACGCCAACGGCAACCGGTTCGTCGGTGCCGCGCCGTTCCAGGTCTCGAGCATCGCCCCCGGCAACGGCGTCGTCACCTTCAAGATCAACATCGGCTGGAACAGCCCCCTCCCGATGCGCACCGACATCCTCGTCTTCAACTGACCACACCCACCCCCACCCACACCCGGCCACCACCCTCACCCCGCCACCCGCGGACCACCCGCACACGGCGGGGTGAACACCTCCCCCGAACACCGGACACCGGCGCGCCGGACACAGGGGGCAGGCGCCGGCACCGGCACCGGGGACAGAAGGGCAGGCACGGGGACCGGCGGGAACCGGCGCCAGCACCCGACACGGACACCGAAGCGGGCACAGGGGCGGGCACCGGCCGCCGGACACAGAGGGTGCCGTGCGCTCAGACCGGGCCGAGGACCCCGACCTGAACGGGACCGCGCACAACCACATCCACAGCGACACCCGTGGCCGCTGTGGTGGACCAGCCGGCTGTGGTGGACCAGCCGGCCGGGCTCGACGGGCCGGCCGTGCAGGGCGTGCAGGCCGTGCAGGGCGTGCAGGCCGTGCAGGGCGTGCAGGCCGTGCAGGGCGTGCAGGCCGTGCAGGGCGTACTCCAGCGCGGTGAGCACGAGGTCGGCATCCGCCCGTTCGGAGGTGTGCCAGCCCACGATCCGGCGGAAGAAGGCGTCGCGGGTCGTGGCCGGCCACCACGGCCCCTCGCCGGTCGGGATCAGCGAGATGTCGGCGACCCACAGCCGGTTCGGCGCGACGGCGGTGAAGTCGCTCCGCACCAGGTCCGGGGCGAGGCCGGCTGCCGGGTCACGGCCGGTGAAGGAGCGGGGCCGGCGCGGGCGATACCCGCCCGGAGCCCCGGGCTCTCACCCTCACGACCGGGGTCTGGCCGATTCGGCCCCAGGTTCCGGCGCGCGGCGGAGTCATCGACTGCTCGGCTTCGTCCTCGAAGATGATCCAGGCCCCGCGCTCCGCCGCGGTGCTCTTACCCGCAGGTGCGGGGAGAGGGCTGAGACTCCGATGCGCACGGTCCTGTTCGATTCTGTCGACTTGCGGAGGAACTTGTGCGTTTGCGCTCAGGCGCACCGCCCCGGCGCCTCGCCGCCCACTCACCGTGCTCGCCCTGCTCACGGGCGGCGGCGCCCTCGCTGCCGGGCTCCAACTCGCCACCGCCGCACCGGCGATGGTCGTCGAGAACGGGCTCGCCGGAGGGGCGGCAGCCCGGTCAGTCGGTCGCGTTGCGGTACTTGCGTACCGCCAGCCAGGAGAACAGCACCGTGATCAGCAGTGACCAGAGCGCGGACGCCACGATCGGATGCTGCATCGGCCAGACGCGCGCGCCGTCGGCCCCGGGGTTGCCGAACAGGTTCCGGCAGGCCTGGACGGTGGCGCTGAACGGGTTCCAGTAGGCGATCGTCTGCAGCCACTTCGGCATGGTGTCCACCGGTACGAAGGCGTTGGAGAGAAACGTGAGCGGGAAAAGCCAGATCAGGCCGGCCGAACTGGCGGCCTCCGGGCTGCGCACCGACAGACCGATCAGCGCCCCGATCCAGGAGAAGGCGTAGCCCAGCGCGAGCAGCAGCAGGAAGGCACCCAGTGCCCGGAGCACCCCGCGGTGCGCCCCCCAGCCCACCAGCATCGCCACGATCGCCAGCACCAGCAGGGTGAAGGCGCTCTGCGCCAGGTCGGCCAGAGTCCGCCCGGCGAGCACCGCCGAGCGTGTCATGGGCAGCGAGCGGAAGCGGTCCATCAGGCCCTTGGTCATGTCCTCCGCGATGCCGGCGGAGGCCCCCTCCACCGCGAAGGTGACCGTCTGGGCGAAGATCCCGGCCATCAGGAACTCGTGGTAGCCGCCGCCCGGTACGTTGATCGCGCCGCCCAGCACGTACGAGAAGAGCAGCACGAACATCACCGGCTGCAGCAGCCCGAGGATCACGATCTCGGGGATCCGGGTCATCCGGCGAAGGTTCCGCTGGGCGACCACCCAGGAATCGCGTGCCATCTGGACGACTCCGCCGCGCGGGTGCGGGATCGCTTGTCCCCTCATCACCGTGTCGACCACGGTCAGGCCTCCTTGCCAGGGACGGTCTCCCCGGCTGTGTGGCCGGTGAGGAAGAGGAAGACGTCGTCGAGGGTGGGCCTGCGCAGGCCGATGTCGTCGATGAGGATGCCCCGCCCGTCCAGCTCGCGGATGACGTCGGCGAGTACCCGGGCACCCCCGTCCACCGGCACGGCGATCCGCCGGGTGTGCTGCTCCACACTGGGCCGGCCCTTGCCGTACGGGGTGAGCGCCGCGACGGCCGCACCGATCAGCTCGCGCTGGTGGACCACCACTTCCACCCGTTCGCCGCCGATCCTGGCCTTGAGGTCGTCGGCGGAGCCGCGTGCGATCACCCGGCCGCGGTCGACCACGGCGATGTCGTGAGCGAGTCGGTCGGCCTCCTCCAGGTGCTGGGTGGTGAGCAGCAGGGTGGTGCCCTCCGCCACCAGCATCTCGATGACCTCCCACAGCGCCAGCCGGTTGCGCGGGTCCAGACCGGTGGTGGGTTCGTCGAGGAACATCACCGGGGGTCGCACCACCAGCGCCGCCGCCAGGTCGAGCCGGCGGCGCATGCCGCCGGAGTAGGTCCTGGCCAGCCGGTCGGCCGCCTCGGCGAGGTTGAACCACTCCAGCAGCTCCCGGGCGCGCGCCTTGGCGGCCCTGGTCCGCATCTGGTAGAGCCGGCCGACCATCTGGAGGTTCTCCCGGCCGGTGAGGTACTCGTCGACCGCCGCGTACTGGCCGCACAGACCCATCAGACTGCGAACCCGGGCCGGGTGCCTGAGCACGTCCACGCCCGCCACGTAAGCGCTGCCGGCGTCGGGCCGCAGCAAAGTGGTGAGCACCCGTACCGTGGTGCTCTTGCCCGAGCCGTTGGGGCCGAGCAGGCCCAGTACCGTCCCCTCCGGCACGTCCAGATCGACCCCGTCCAGGGCCCGTACGTCGCCGAAGGTCTTCACCAGGCCCTCGGCTCGGATGGCCGCCCTCATTCGCCTCCTCCTTCTCCCGGTGAACCACCTGACGGCCGGCGCTGACAGGACCTCTCATTCTGCTTTCCGGCGGGGAGCGCCCCGGTAGCCCACGCGCTGGCGGGCCCCGTGTTCGCAGTGGCCCGTCCGGCGGCCCGCCCGGATGCGAGCCACCCGGGTGTGGTGGAAGTCTGGGAGAGGGGCCGGGGCGGCCGAGCCGCCGGGTTCCCGAAGGCCGCGTGCACCGGCCGAGGGCGGCTGCGGTGCCGCACGGACCTGCGGCGGTCGCGCGCCGGCCGGTCGGAGGTGACTCCGTCGGCCCGTCCTCCGCACCACGATCAACACCGTCGACACCGGACGCGTTTTCTGTCGGCCCCTGCCGAATCGAGGCGGTACCAGTGGATCTCAGGATGTCGGTCGAAGACCGGGAGGAATTCCTCGCCGGAGTGCACGTGGGGATCCTGGGGGTGGACGATCCACGCGACGGCGGTGGGCCGTTACTGCTCCCGGTCTGGTACTCCTACCGGCCCGGCGGGCTGGTGACGGTCCAGACCGGGCGGGAAACGCTGAAGGCCCGGCTCATCCGCGGGGCGGGCCGGTTCAGCCTGTGCACGCAGAACGAGACGGCACCGTACCGGTACGTCAGCGTGGAGGGGCCCGTGGTGGCCGTCGAGGACCCGGTCCCGCCGGCCGAACACGAGGAACTGGCCCACCGGTACCTGGACCCGGACACGGCGACGGCGTACCTGGCGGCCAACCGCCGGCAACTGGCCGACAACCTCCTCATCCGCATGAGGCCCGAAAGATGGCGGACCGCCGACTTCGCGGCCTTCGCCGAGGAGTTCGAGCATTAGCTGCTCGTGCCACCCGGACATGCAGCAGAGAGCGGGACATTCCGATGAACACCCGCGCGACAGCGCACCAGGCGGTGGACCAGGACGCCGAGAAGGCGGGCTATCCGCGCGACCGCTGTCTCCACGAGCTGTTCGACGCCTGGGCGGCACACGGCCCCCAGGCCACCGCCTGCACACAGCACGGCCGCGACATCAGCTACGGCGAGCTGAGGATCCGATCCGACGCGCTGGCCACCCGGCTGCACGACTCCGGTGTGCGGCACGGCGACATGGTCGGAGTGTGCGGGGTACGGTGCCCGGAAGCGCTGGTCGCCTTCCTGGGAATCCTCAAGACCGGCGCAGCGTACGTCCCGCTCGACGACGCCTTACCGCCGGCACGGCTGCAGGCGATGGCCGAGGACGCGGGGGTGCACACCGTCGTCATGCTGCCCGGCAGCGCCCGCCGCATCCGGCGCGTGCGCACCCGTGTCGACCTGGGCGGCCCGGCACCGGCCGTACCCGGGGCCGCCGTACCGCGGCCCCGGGTACGGCCCACCGACTGCGCCTATGTGATGTTCACCTCCGGCTCGACCGGCCGCCCCAAACCGGTGGCGATCCCGCACCGCGGAGTCGTGCGGCTGGCGGTCTCCGACCTGGTCGGCCAGCGACCTCGGCCCGGTGAGCGGGTGCTGCACGCCTACGGCCTCTCCTCGGACGCCTCCACGATCGAGATCTGGCCCGCGCTGCTCGCCGGCGCCTGCATCGTGATCGCCTCCCAGGAGGAACTGCTGTCACCGGCCGCCCTGGAGTCACTGCTGCGCTCGGAACACGTCGCCGTCGCCTATCTGACCACCGGGGTGTTCCACCTCGTCGCCCGCACCATGCCGTCGGCACTGCGGTCCCTGCGGTTCGCCTCGGCCGGCGGTGAGGCGATGGACCCGGAGCTGGCCCGCGCGGTACTGGCGGCCTGCCCGGGCACCGCCGTGGTCAACTTCTACGGCCCGACCGAGAACACCGTCGTCTCCACCGCACACCTGATACACGACCTGCCGCCCGAGGTGACGGCCGTGCCGATCGGCCGCCCGCTGGAGAACTCCACCTGCCAGGTACTGCGTGCGGACGGCACCCCCGCCGGCACCGGCGAGGAAGGCGAACTCCTCGTCGGCGGAGACGGGCTCGCACTGGGATACCTCGGCGACCCCGAGCTGACCGCGGAGCGCTTCGTCGACAACCCCGTCGAGCCCGGTACACGCCTCTACCGCACGGGCGACCGGGTGCTCCGGCGCGCGGACGGCGCACTGGAGTACCGGGCCCGGATCGACAGGCAGATCAAACTGCGCGGGCACCGCATCGAACCGGAGGAGATAGAGACCCGGCTGCGGGCGGACGACGCGGTGGGCGAGGCCGTCGTCGAACGGGACGGCGACGCACTGATCGGGTACGTGACACCGGCTCGCCCCGGCCAGGCGCTGCCCCTGGACCGCATCCACAACTCCCTCGCCACCTGGCTGCCCGCCGCCGCGGTACCCGCGCGGCTGGTCGAACTCGCACAGTTCCCGGTCACCGCCGGAGGCAAGGTCGACCGTCACCGGCTGCGCAGGCCGGCGGCGACCGAAACCGCCGCCACCCCGGCAGCGGCGGACGGCCCCGGGCCCGGTGGTCCGCAGGACACAGTGGCGCAGGTGTGGCAGGTGGTACTGGGCGTGCACCCGGCACCGGGCGACAGCTTCTTCGCCATCGGCGGCGACTCCCTGCTCGCAGCCGAGGCCGTCACCCGTACGCTGACCGCCTTCGACCTCGACGCCCGGCACGGCCGCACCCTGGTCCACAGCCTGCTGCGATCCCCCGCGCTGGAGGACTTCACCGCCGCCGTCGTTGCCATCAGGGACCGGCCCGGCAAGGCGAGCGCCGACACGGGACCGGTGGACTTCCGCGCCGAAGCACAACTGGGCTTCACCCTGCCGGCGCAACGCGGATCGGCCCCCGACTGGCGGCACCCCGGGGAGGTGCTGCTCACCGGCGCCTCCGGCTTCGTCGGCGCGTTCCTGCTGGCCGCGCTGCTGCGCCGCACCGATGCCCGGGTGCACTGTCCGGTTCGAAGCCGGGACGGTGCCCACGCCCGGCAGAAGGTGGCGCTGACCTCGGCCCGCTTCGACCTCGCCACCGTCGAAGCCGCCGACCGCGTCGTGTGCTTCCCCGCCGACCTCGCCGAGCCCGGCCTCGGTCTGGAACCAGGCCGCGCCGACGAGCTCGCCGACACCCTCGACCTGGTGATCCACGCGGCCGCGCAGGTCAACTTCCTCTACCCGTACGAGGCGCTGCGCCGCACCAACGTGGAAGGCACCAGGGAGATCGTCCGGCTGGCGGCCGGGCGCGGTGTACCGCTGCACTTCCTCTCCACCATCGCGGTGCTGGCCGGCTTCGGAACCGCCGGTGTACGGCACGTCGACGAGGACCTGCCGCTCGACCACGCCGACCGGCTCACCATGGGCTACGCCGAGAGCAAGTGGGTCGCCGAAGAGGTGCTGCGCAACGCCGCGGACCAAGGCCTGCCGGTGGCGGTCTACCGGCCGTACGAGATCACCGGCGACCGGCACACCGGCGCCTGCAACACCGACACCGCGATCTGCTCGCTGTTCAAGACGATCAGCGAGACCGGGCTGGCCCCCGACATCCCGCTGCCGCTGGACTTCGTTCCGGTGGACTACCTCGCCGACGCGGTGGTGCACATCGCCACGGGGCACCGCACCACCCGCCGGACCTACCACCTGACCAATCCCCGCGCGGCGAGCCTGCACGACATGCTCGACCGGATGGACGCGGGTGGTCACCGGATCAGCCGGCTCCCCTACGAGGAGTGGGTGGGCGAACTCGTCCGCCATGTCGCGCAGCACCCCACGAGCCCCACGGCCCCGTTCGTCTCCCTGTGTGTGGACCGCTGCAAGCAGGCGGACATGTCCGTCAAGGAGATGTACTTCGAGGGCACCTTCCCGACCGTCGGACGGGCCAACGTCGAGCGCGACCTGGCCGCCGCGGGCCTGCACTGCCCTCCGGTCGACGCGGAGCTGCTGGACCGCTACCTGGAGTACTTCTACGCCACCGGCTACATCGAGCGCCCGTGACCGCAGCACCCTCGCGAGCCGCACCCTCGGAAGAGGAGCGAGCATGACCTCACAGCCGACCAGTGCGCCGGTACCCGGCCCCGAGCCGGACGTACTGGAGTTCCCGCTCCCGCCGCCGGGCACCATGGGGCCGCCCGAGGAGTGCGCACGGCTACGCGAAAGCCGCCGCATGGCCAGGGTCGGGCTACCGATGGACGCCACCGCCTGGTACGCCACCCGGTACGAGGACGTCCGGGAGCTGCTCGCGGACCCCCGGCTGATCCGGCCGAGCATCAACGACTGGCCGCCCCGCCCCGGGCAGGCCGCGGACGGCGGGCCGCGCCTGATCACCATGGCGGAACTGGACGGCCCCCGGCACGTGGCGCTGCGCAGGGCCATGGCTTCGGCGTTCAGCTTCCGAGCCGTCCGGGACCGGCTGGCGCGCATCCGTGAACTCGCCGAGCACCTGCTGGAGGAGGTCGAGGCGGACGGTCGCCCCGGCGACCTGGTCGCCGGATTCACCGAACCGTTCCCGCTGCTCGTGCTGTGCGACCTGGTGGGCATCCCCTTCCAGGACCGGGACTGGTTCCTTCCGGTGCTGGACGCGGCCCTCGACGGCATGGTGACCTCCGAGGAGGCGAACAGGGTCACCGGCCTGCTGCGCGAGTACACGGCCGAGCTGATCGCACGGAAGCGGAGCCGACCCGGTGACGACGTCCTGACCCGGTTGGTCGGCCAGTGCGACGGCGGAGCGCTGACCCATGACGAGGTGACGGCCTTCGGGCTGTCCATGCTCACCGTCGGGTTCGGCATCAGCGGCTTCTTCCTGGCCGACTCGGTGCACACCCTGTTGGAGAGGCCAGAGCTGTGGGCCCGCCTGCGCGACCACCGCGACCTCATACCCGTGGCGGTGGAGGAGATGCTGCGTTACATGCCGGTGATGAACGGCACCGTGTTGCTGCTGGCCACCGAGGACATCGAGGCAGGCGGGCAGAGCATCCGCGAGGGCGACGCCGTCATCCCCGTACTGGCTTCCGCCAACCGTGACGGGAGTGTGTTCGCCGACGCCGCCCGGTTCGACCCGTGCCGCGCGGACAACCCGCACGTCACCTTCGGCCGGGGAACCCACAACTGCGTCGGCGCCCACCTGGCACGCGCCGAACTGGCCGTCGGACTGGAGGCGTTGTTCGACCGCTTCCCCCGGCTGCGCCCGGCCGACGGGCGCGAACCCCTCTGGGACGACCAGTCCGTCACCAAGTCACCACTGACGCTCCCGGTCAGCTGGTGAACCGGCCCGCAGGTCCCTCGCCCCCGGTCGGGCCCAGTCGACCGAGCGCCCGCGCCCGGTCGCACACGAGAAGGGGAGGTCCAGCCGTGAACACCACGCCGGAACCTGTCGTCGACGTGCCCGTCATCGACCTGCCCCTCCCGCCGCCGGGCACGATGGGGCCACCCGAGGAGTACGGCCGGCTGCGCCAGGAGTGCCCGCTGGCGAAGGTCCGGCTGCCGATCGGTGCCACCGCCTGGTACGCCACCCGGTACGACGACGTCAAGGAACTGATCGCCGACTCCCGGCTGATCCGGCCGACCATCAACGACTGGCCGCCCCGCCCCGGTCGGGCCCCCGGTGACGAGCCGGGCCTGATCACGATGATGGAACTGGAAGGCCCCCGGCACGCCGCCCTGCGCAGGGCGTTGAGCGAGCCGTTCAGCGTCCGGTCCATCCGGAGCAGGCTGCCGAACCTCCGGCAGTCGGCCGACCGGTTGCTCGATGCGTTCGTCGGCGGCGACCAGCCCGGCGACCTGGTCGTCCGGTTCCTGGAGCCCTTCCCCGTCATGGTGATGTGCGACCTGGTGGGCATCCCCTACGACGACAGCCAGTACTTCCTGCCCAAGGCGGACGCCGCGCTCGGGGCCCTGCTCACCCTGGAGGAGGGCCGCGAGGCCACCTCCCGATTGCGCGCGTACATCACCTCGCTGCTCGACGGGAAGCGGCGTGAGCCCGATGACGACGTGCTCACCGAACTGGTCCGCGAGTGCGAGCACGGCACGCTGGACCATGAGAGCGCGGTGAGCTTCGGGCTCTCCATGCTGGTCGCCGGATACCGCACGAGCACCATGTTCCTGGCCGACGCCGTGCTGACCCTGCTGACCGTGCCCGGCGAGTACGCACGTCTGCGCGACAACCGCGACCTCATGCCCGGTGCGGTGGAGGAACTGCTGCGCTATGTACCGGTGATGAACGGCGTCGTCGTCCTCCAGGCCGTCGAGGACATCGAGCTGCACGGCCGGACGATCCGCGCCGGCGACGCCGTGCTGCCCGTACTCGCCTCCGCCAACCGCGACGGAAGTGTGTTCGCCGACGGCGACCGGCTCGACCTGTGCCGCGCGGACAACCCGCACCTCACCTTCGGCCGCGGAGCGCACAACTGCATCGGCTCCCACCTGGCACGGGCCCAGATGACCGTGTGCCTGGAGTCGCTGTTCGACCGGCTCCCCGACCTGCGCCTGGCCGAAGGCTGCCAGCCCATCTGGGAGGACGGGTCACCGAGCAAGTCACCCATCACTCTGCCCGTCAGCTGGAGCGCCCCGAGTCCGCCGCGTAGGCGGCAGCCCTGGTGATGTCCCGTCGCTTCGGCAATGCCGGCGGGGAGACCGCGTCAGTTGTTCACGTCGAACACAGCGGTGACGGGCGCGGCCCCACCGAAGCTCCGCCGCCGGCAATGGTGCAGAGCCACATTTCGCCCATCACTCACCCATCACGTCAGCCCGGTCCGCCCCCGAGGAGGTGCGCGCCGTCAGGCTCGCGGGGCGGGCTTCGGCGCCGGACCGGGCTTCGGGGCCGGGCCGGGAACGAACAGCACTGCGATCATGGCCGCCACCGCCAACAGCCCGGCCGTGACGACGAACGCGCGGTCGTAGCCGGCCGCGAGCGCCTCCAGCGGCTCGTGTCCCTCGCGCACCGCGCTGCGGGTCGCGGCCACCGCGAGCGAGGAGAGCACGGCCAGGCCGATACTGCCGCCGCACTGGCGCCCGGCGTTGAGCAGCCCGCTGACCAGTCCGGCCTCGTGCGGGGCCACGCCCGAGGTGCCCATCGCGGTGTTGGCGACCATGCAGATCCCGACGCCGGTGCTGGTGACCACGCACGGGCCCACGAACGCGCTCAGGTAGCCGGAGTCGACGCCGAGTCCGCTGAACCAGAGCATTCCGAGGCCCGCCAGCAGCAGTCCGGCGGTGAGCGCGGCCCGCGCCCCGAAGCGGGCACCGATGCGGCCGGCCGCCATGCTGCCGGCCATCACCCCGGCGCAGAACGGCAGGAAGGCCGCACCGGCCGCGAGCGGGCCGTAGTGCAGGACGTTCTGGAGGTGCAGCGAGCAGAAGTAGAAGCCCACCAGCATCGCCGCCCCGACCAGGGTGACGATCACACTCGCGGTCCATGCCGTCCGGGCCCTCAGCACACCGAGCCGGACGATCGGCGCGGAGGCGAAGCGGGCCTCCCAGTAGAGGAACGCGATGCCGACGAGCGCGGCGGCCCCGAGGGTGGCCAGGGTCCGCGCCGAGGTCCACGGGTGCCGGTCGGTCTCCATCAGCCCGTAGACCAGCGCGCACATCGCCCCGGTCCCGAGCACCGCACCGACCAGGTCGAGCCTGCCCGTGCGCGCCGGCCGGACGGTGGCGACCGAACGGACGGCCAGGACGCCGGCCGCCAGCACCAGCGGGACGTTGACGAAGAAAACCCACCGCCAGTCGAGCAGGTCCGTGAGCACGCCGCCGAGCAGGACCCCCAGCGCGCTGCCCGCCGCCGTCACCATCGACCAGACGCCCAGGGCCCTGGCCCTGGCCGTCCCCTCGGCGAAGGTGACCATGATGAGGGTGAGGCTGATGGGCGCGAGGAGCGCGGCGGCCACGCCCTGCCCGGCCCTGGCGGCGATCAGCTGCGCGGGGGTCTGCGCGAATCCGCCGAGCACGGAGGCGAGCCCGAACAGTGCCAGACCGGCCAGCAGCGCGCGGCGGTGTCCCACCAGGTCGGCCACCCGGCCGCCCAGGAGCAGCAGTCCGCCGAAGGCGAGCGCGTAGGCGTTGACGACCCAGGGCAGGGCGCTGTCGGCGAATCCCAGGGCGTGGCCCGTCGCGGGCAGGGCGATGTTCACGATGCTCGCGTCGAGCGTCACGACCAGTTGGCACAGGCTCGCCGTGGCGAGCACCAGGCCGGCGCGGGGATCGGAGCGGCCGGCGCGGGGACCGGAGCGGCCGGGGCCGTCCGGGGCGGCTCCGGAGCGCCTCCCGGCCCCGGAGCACCTCCCGGGCGCGGTCGTCGACGATGCGGGAACGGTTGATCCGGGCACGGCCACCTCCAGATGCGAACAGTGTTCGCGTAAGGTAAGCCTTACTTGATTGGCCTCGCAAGCCCCGCAGGTGAAGGCCGGTCCGGCGGCGTGGCAGGATGACGAGGTGGCAGAACGAGGAACGACGATCGACCGCGGCCGCTACGGCCCCCGGCGCCCGCGTCCGGGACTGACCACGGACGCCGTCGTCGCCGCCGCGCGCCGACTCATCGAGCGGGACGGCATCGACGCGCTCACCATGCGGGCCGTGGCCACCGAACTCGACACCGCCGCCGCCTCGCTGTACCGGCACGTCGCCGACCGCGACAGCCTGCTGCTCGCCGTCCTCGACGAGATCGCCGACGGGATGCCCGTGGACGTCCCGGGCGACTCCCCCACCGCCAGGCTTCTCCACCGGCTCCTCGACGCCCACGACTTCCTCGCCGGGCACGTCTGGGTCCTGCACGTCCTCATCCGCGGTGAACTCGCTTCCGAGCGGGCCCTGCCCTTCACCGACGCCTGCCTGGCCGACCTGATGGCCGCCGGGCTCCGGCCCCCGCAGGCGGCAGCCGCCCACCGCTCCTGCTGGCAGCTCCTGGTCGGGGAACTCCTCTCCGAACACCCCGTCAGCCGCCCGCGCGAGCCCAGTCAGCGGACCGCCGCGCTCGCCGCCGCCGACTCGCGGACCCTCCCCGCCCTGGTGCTCGCCCGCACCGCAGCCCCCTACCTGGGCCCGGGCGCCCACTGCGCCGAACTGCGCCCGGCCCTGGCAGCGCTGATCGACGGCCTGGTGTCCCGGGCCGACTCCGCACGGTAGCCGCACCCGAGCAGTAGCCGAGCGGGCAGGCCCCCGGACGGGGACCGGCCAGGAGAGTTCGCCGAGCGGGTTCATCTCCTGTACGTCGACCAGCCGGTGGCGAACCGGTCCATGAGGGGCATCGCCTTCGGAGGTTCCGGCGACGACGGTGCCCTCGTCCACGAAGGCGTCGGCGCCGTCAGACGCGCCGCCGCGCGTACCGAGGCCGCCGTCTGCTGGGCCCGCGGAGACCGGACGGCGATCCGGGCGAACGGCGAGGGCCGGCGCAGGTCGACCTGGACGACGCCGCCGCCGGCACGCGTGCGCAGCGCGAGGAAGTCCCGCCCGCCGGGATGCCGCCAGACTCCCAGGCACAGCGTGTCGGGAATCAGCAGTCCCCGCTCCCTGAAGCCGCGGAACACCCGCCACGGGTCCCGGAGGACCGCCACGTCCTCGACCGCCGTCAGCGGCACCCGGACCGGCGCGGTCCCGGTCACCAGCCGCTCCCACCAGGAGAGCCGGAGCACCAGGTCACCGCCCTCGACGGTCAGCTCAGCCATCGCCTCGCGCCCCCTCCCGCCGGACGGCTCCCCGCTCGGGCGACCGCGGGTGGGCGTCCGCACTCCGGGCGGGGCGGCGCGCCCTCGGGGGTGTACGGCGGGTCCGCCGGCGTGCCGTCCCGGGAGGAGTACTCCCACTCCCGCCCGTCGTCGTGGTGGTAGTGCGGGATGTCGTAGCCGGTGCTCCACTGGCGCCGGCGGTGGCCGCAAGTGAACTTCATGCTTTCCAGGGCGAGTTCGGTGATCAAGGCCGAGGCCTCCTTCCTCGGTGGCCGGGCCCGGCCTTCCTCGGTGGCCGGACCCGGCGGCGGGCGCAATCCGGGCCGACCGGGACAGTGCACGTGGCCGCGTGGACGCCGTCGGGCCCGCGCCGGTGGTCAGGGTTCGCGGGCGTGGCAGGACTCGGTGTCCGTGGCGGTCAGTGTCTCCGCCGGGCCAGCCATTCGGCGAGCACGGCGGCCTGGCTGTGGTCCGCGTCCTTGGTGGCGGTCAGCAGCGTGAGCTTGTCGTGGGCGGCGAGGTCGCGCAGGTGCCCGGCCGCTTCGTGGTGTCGCGCATCCCGCAGTTCGGCCAGGTAGCGGCGGCGGAACTCGGGGAACCGGCTCGGCTCATGGCCGTACCAGCGGCGCAGCTCGGTCGACGGGGCGACGTCGCGCAGCCACTCGTCCAGGTCGGCGTCCTCCTTCTTCATCCCGCGCGGCCAGACCCGGTCGACGAGCACGCGCTGCCCGTCCTGGGGCGAGGCTTCCTCGTAGATCCGCCGGTAGGCGATCCGTGTGGCCATGGGCGGCTTCCTTCCAGGTCGATCGGCTACTACGAGCGCTTTCGACCCTGGCGGTGTGGGTCGGGGCAGCGCTCGGGCCGCCGGACGCCGGTCCGGTGACCGGCCGGGACGGCCCGCGACACCGCGGACGTCCCACCAGGGCGTCTGCCCGGATCAGGAGGATCCTCACCTGGCCGTGGCTCCGCCGTACATCCGATCCATGACCAGCCGATTCACGACCAGCCGATTCACGACGCGATGCGCAGCCGGCGTCCACCGGAGGCCTTCTCGACCACCTTCTGGAGCTCGTCGCGGTTCATCGTCGAACGGTGCGGGATGTCCAACCGCGTGGCCCTCTCGTAGAGCTCGGCCTTGGTGAGCTGCTTCAGGTCCTCGTCGCCGGCGGAGACCCGCTTCTTCGCGGCCGGCTTCCCGCCCCCGCTGCGGGAGCGCGAGGTGCTCTTCTTCCCGCCGGTGGCCCTCGCGGTGCCCTCGGCCTTCGGGGTGCTCTCCGCCCTCGCGGTGCTCTCGGCCTTCGGGGCCGAGCCGCCCGTACGCGAGGCCCCCGCCCGGGGGCGCTCACCGCCGCGGGCGGTGTCCAGTCTCCTCGGCGCCGACCAGGGCGACGGGGCCGCCGCTCTTCCGGCGAGCCGGTCATCGGCTCGACCGGCCCTGACTCGGCACGCCGGCCGTGGCCGTGGTGGGGTTGGTCTCGGGCGGGCGTCGGCGGGCGAGAGCGGTGGCGGTCAGGGCGGTGACCGCCATCGCGGCGATGCCGACCAGCGCTGCGGTGGTGTAGGCGTGGTCGTTCGGGAAGAGATGACCGGTGTCGGTGCCGGTGGCCAGGACCAGGCCGCCCATCGCGCTGCCCAGGGAGTACCCGACGCTGCGGACGACGTAGTTGAAGCTCATCGCGCTCGACGTCTCGCTCTTGGGCGTGACGGCCAGGATGACGCCGGGCATGGCGGCCGAGAAGCTGCCGACGCCGAAGCCCAGCACGCCCATCGCGACGAGCAGTTCGGCCAGGTTCGACCGGGCCGCGGCGAAGAGGACGAACCCGCCGCCGACGATGACGGCGCTGCCGGCCAGGAGCAGGGGTGCGTCGATCAGCCTCCGAACCCGGGGCGTGAGCTTGCCGGCGACGAACCCCAGCACCGAGAACGGGACGAGGACCAGCCCGGCGACGAAGGTGGTCAGCCCGAAGCCGTAGCCGGCGCTGTGCGGCGTCTGCGCGTACCGCGTGATGAGCGTGAGTAGGAGGTACATGCCGCTACCGCCGACGAACATGGCGATGTTCGCTCCGGCGACCGCCGGGTGCCGTACCGCCCGGATATCGACCAGGGGCGCCTTGCCGCGCAGCTCGGAGGCGGTCCATACGCACAGCAGGAGCACGGCGACGACGGCGAGGATCACCGCCACGGCGAGGTGACGGCTCCACAGGCTCCGCTGGCCGGCCAGGAACAGGACGAGGAACAGTCCACCCGCGAGGACGAGCGCGCCCGTCACGGTCACGTGAGCGGAGCGGCCTTCGGGAGCCGCGGGTATGGAACGCCACGCGGTCAGGAAGGCGACGGCGGTGACGAACAGACCGAAGCCGTAGGCGGCCCGTACGCCGCCGATCTCGGCGAGCAGTGCGGTGAGCGGGTAGCCGACGCCGGCGCCGATGATCGAGACCACCGAGATCAGGGCGATCGTCGCCGTGCTGCGCTCCTCGGGAAGGTGGTCCCGGGCCACGCCCATCATCAGCGCCGTCAGACCGAGCCCGACGCCTTGGGCCGCCCTGCCGATGAGCAGCCCCGCGAACGGCAGTGGCAGCACGGTCAGCGCACTGCCGACGACGACGATCGCCAGCGTGGCGAGGATCGTGGCCCGTCGGTGCGGGCCGGCTCCGAGCCGGCCGAGGACGGGCGTGGCGACGGCGCCGCTCAGCAGTGCGACGGTCAGCGTCCACTGCGCGCTGTCGAGCGAGACGTGGAACGTGGTCGCCACGCTGGTGATCAGCGGTGCCCCGAGGCTGGCGACCGCCGCCACGACCAGGGCGATGAACATCAGGGCGGGGACCAGCAGCCGCACCTCGGAGCGCTCCGGGGTGCGCCCCGTCACCGCTTCGGCCCTTCGCGGTCCCGGCTTTCGATTTCTGCCAGGTGTGCCAGCGCCGGAAGCGCCGCCACCAGGGCCTCGACCTCGTCGTCGGCGAGTTCGTCGATCAGCCGCGCGAACGCGTCGGCGCCCGCCTGGCGCCGCGCCTGGACGTACGACGCGCCGGCCTCGGTCAGACACACCAGCGTGACCCGCTTGTCGGACGCGTCGCCCCTCCGCTCGACCAGTCCGGACTCCTCCATCACCCGGACCAGCACGGTCATCGCGGGCTGGGTGACACCCTCGCTCTCGGCCAGATCCGTGATGCGTCGCGGGCCGGTCCTGTGCAGGGTGGCCAGGGTGGCGGCGGACGTGATGCTCATGTCGCGCGGAAGGCGTCTCACAGCCCTGGTGGCCAGCCCGTAGAGGGCCGACCCGATCGCAGTGGAAGCGCCACGAGTGGCGTCTTGACGGCTCATGCGCGAAGCATACGATATTTATATGAATGCTTTATGCATCTCTCCGCGCCGAGGACGACATCACCACCCGCAGGGCGGTGCCGGACGGCTCCGCCGCCGGGATCGAGCAATCCGAGCGTCGATTCGAAGTCGGACATGTCCGGCCGAACACAGGAGGTTTCCATGGCCAAGGGCTACTGGGTCAGTGTCTACCGCGCCATTTCCGACCCTGAGAGGCTGACTGCCTACGACAAGCTGGCCCGTCCGGCCGTCCGAGCCGGGGGCGGGCGGGTCCTGTCCCGTGGTGGTCGACTCGTCGCCCACGAAGCCGGAAACACGCAACGCGTCGTTCTGATCGAGTTCGACAGCTTCGAACAGGCCGTCGCGGCATACGAGAGCGAGGCTTACCAGAAGGCGCTGGTGGTCCTCTCCGACGGTGTCGAGCGCGACTTCCGCATCGTCGAGGGCATCGACTGACCGACGGGCACGGCACTCCGGTGATCCGAAACGCTGGAGTGGAGCGCTTCCGCCGGGCGTAGGCGCTGTTCCGGTGGATCCCGCCGGCGGGCGCGGCGGCCCGGTCGCCGCGGCGAAGGGTCACCCCGCCTGGACGCGGCGGCCGGTGACGCCCGCCGGGCGGACGCGCACCCACAGCGGGCGGGGGCCGCCGGCCCAGGGGGTGGCGCCCGGGAGGGCGGAGAGGTGCTGCTCCTCCTCCGGGGTGTCGACGTGGTGGGCCTCGCCGAGGACGAGGACGCTCCAGCCCTGGCGGCGGTGTTCGTCGATGTGGTCGACCTCGAAGGAGACGGGCGCCCCCTCGTCGGGAGCGGCCGCGCCCCGGGGAGCGGTGCGGTAGGCGATCGTCCGGGCGTCCACCACGTAGTTGACCGGGAGCACGACGGGCGCCGACGAGCCGGGCAGGCCGATCCGGCCGATGCCCCGGGCGCCGAGCAGTTCCCAGCACTGCGGCTCGGTGAGGCGGCGGAGCCCGGCGCGCGGGGCGGCGTCGGCCTGGCCCGGCGGGGCGTCCGGACGTCGACCGGACAGCAGCTCGGGCCAGGTCATGCCGAGCACGGCGGTGATCCGGACGAACCCGGGCGGGTCGAACTCGGGCCCTGAGCAGAGCAGTTGCCTCAGGTAGGCGGGCGACATCGCGGCCCGGTGGGCCAGCATTCCCTCGCTCAGGCCGAGTTGCTCACGCCGCCGGTCGATCCGGGTGGCGATGTCGGCCGGGTCGGGACGGTCGGTGGTGCCGGCGACTCCTGCGTACATGGCGATCACGTCCGGAACAGCGCGACCTTGAGGGCGCCGGTGTCGGCCGCGTCGGCGAAGACGTCGTACGCCTCCTGCATCTCGTCGAGGCCGAAGCGGTGGGTGACCAGCCCGCCGGTGTCGAGCCGGCCGACGGCCAGCATGTCGAGCAGCATCGGGGTGCTGCTGGTGTCGACCAGGCCGGTGGTGATGGTGACGTCGCGGATCCAGAGCTCCTCCAGGTGCAGCACCGCCGGCTGCCCGTGCACGCCGACGTTGGCGACCCGGCCGCCGGGGCGCACCAGGTGGGTGCACAGTTCGAAGGTCTCGGGCATGCCGACCGCCTCGATGGCGACGTCCACGCCGAGCCCGTCGCGGCTGAGCTTGCGGACGGCGTCGGGGGTGGCCTCGGCGGAGGTGAGGACGGTGTCGGCGCCGAAGCGCTCGGCGGCGGCGAGGCGGCTTCGGGTGAGGTCGACGGCGATGACGCGGGCGGGGCTGTAGAGCCGCGCGGTCAGGACGGCGGCGAGGCCGACCGGTCCGGCGCCGACGATCGCGACGGTGTCGCCGGGGCCGACGCGGCCGTTGCGGACGCCGACCTCGTAGGAGGTGGGCAGGATGTCGGCGAGCAGCAGGGCGTCCTCGTCCCGGACGCCTTCGGGAAGCCTGTGCAGGGAGGTGTCCGCGAAGGGGGTGCGGACGTACTCGGCCTGGCAGCCGTCGACGAGGTGGCCGAGGATCCAGCCGCCACCGCCGGTGCACTGCCCGTAGCTCGCGGCCCGGCAGTAGGCGCACCGGCCGCAGGCGGAGACGCAGGAGATCAGCACGCGGTCGCCGGCCGCGACGGTGCGCACGCCGGGGCCGGTCTCGGTGACGGTGCCGAGGGCCTCGTGGCCGAGGACGCGGCCAGGCCCGACCTCGGGGACGTCGCCCTTGAGGATGTGCAGGTCGGTGCCGCAGATGGTCACCGCGTCCACCCGGACGACGGCGTCCTCCGGGTCGCGGACGGTCGGGTCGGGGACGTCGCCCCAGGTACGGCGGCCTGGTCCGTGGTAGGTGAGCGCTTTCATGGCGGCGGTCGCTCCTCTCGGAGGGCTTGGCCGGGGCGGAGCCGGACCGGTTCCGCTCGTACTTCCAGCGTTCTCCGCGGCCGGGCTCGTCGCCAGGGACCGATGGCCCCCGTTGCACCCTGCCCTTCGGCGGGCACGCCCACGCCGGCCGGTGGGCATCACCCCGCCCGGCACCCCGGGCATCGGGGCGGGCCACCGAGGTCCTCCGGAACGAGAAGATCCGCCGGTGGCGTACGACGCAGGTGGCGTCCTGCGCGGCCGTGCCGGCGCTGACCGCGGCCACCGTGATGGTGGGGGCACCCCCGCCTCCGCGACAACCGGGGATCAGCTGACCGTGGTGAGGAGCAGTGCCGGCCCCGTCAACCTGGCATATTCCGTCCTCCGGAGCGGACTTGAAAGCACCCCCGCGGATCGGCAAAGTGATGGGCCAGTGAACCGGCACCATCGATACGAGGAGGATGCATGACGCAGACGCCCGTACCGTGGGGCATCGGCAGGATGAGGCCGTACGCGGCCACCACTGCCACGCTCCCGGCGCTCACGCCCGTGATCGACCCCGAGACGCAGATCGCGGTCGTCGTGGACGAGAACGGCCGAACGGTGGAACTGGGTTCCCACGGCACCAGCACCAGCGGGCTCACTCCGACCACCACCCGCCCCGGCGACGGGGCCGGGCCGGGCGGTTCGACCGACGCCGACAGCACCGAGTCCTACGACCAGGACCAGAGCGGCAGTTGACACATCGCCGCCGCCGGCCGGTGCTGGTGCTGACCAACCCGTGTGACGTCACCGCGGACGTGGTCCTGCGCATCCTCGCGCACCGCCGCGCCACCGTGGTCCGTCTCGACCCCGGCACCGACCTGCACACGGGCGCCTCGCTGACCGCCTCGTTCCGTACGGGCGACCAGCGGGGCACCCTGCGCACCCGGAGCCGCACGCTCGACCTCACCGAGGTGGGGGCCGTGTGGGTGCGCAGGGCCTCCCCGTACGAGGGGCCGGTCGACCTCGACGGCCAGGAACGCCGCTTCGCGGCCTCGCAGTCCGTGTGGGGCGCGGGCGGCATCCTCGCCTCCCTTCCCGGAGCGCACTACGTCAACCACCCGTGGGCCAACCGCGCCGCGGAGCACAAGCCCGCGCAGCTCGCCGCCGCGCAGCGCTTCGGATTCGCCGTCCCGGACACCCTGATCACGAACGACCCGCAGGAAGCACGGGACTTCGTGGCGCGCCGGCCGGCCGGGGCGGTCTACAAGCCCGTGTGGAACACCCCGTACTCCGTCGACGGTGAGCCGCGGGCCGTGTGGGTGCGGGAGGTCGGGTCGCAGGAGATCACGGACGCGGTCCGGGCCTGCCCGCACATGTTCCAGGCCCGGGTTCCCAAGGCGTTCGACGTCCGGGTGACCGCCGTCGGCGACCGGCTGTTCGGCGTGCGGATCGACAGCCCGGACCTCGACTGGCGCCGCCGGCAGGACCTGATGACCTGCACACCGATCGCCGTACCCGAGCCGGTCGCGAGGTCCGTGGTCCGCTACCTCGGCCACTTCCGACTGGCGTTCGGGGCGTTCGACTTCGCCGTGACGAGTGACGGCAGCTGGTCCTTCCTCGAATGCAACCCCAACGGCCAGTGGGCATGGCAACCGCCCGGGACCACCGACGGCATCGCCCACGCCCTCGCCGACGAGCTACTGAGAGGCCCCGACGCATGAGCACGTCCGAAGAGCTGCGCGCCGCCCTGGCGGCCGGCCTCGCCGAGAACGGCGCGCTGTCCGACCCGGCATGGATCAAGGCGGCCGAAGCGGTTCCCCGCGAGGTCTTCGCCGGGGCGTACTTCCTCCCGGTCGAAGGCAGCAACCCGACCGGCTACCGGGCGGTGCGGCGGGGAGACCCCGGCTGGCTGGAGGGGATCTACACCGACCAGACGCTCGTCACCCAACTCGACGGTCGCACCGGAGCGGACGACGCGGGCGGGCAACCGGTGGTCGGCGCCCCGTCGTCCTCCTCCACCCTGCCCTCCCTCGTCCTCGGAATGTGGCAGCGGCTCGGAACGGACACCGGACACCGCGTCCTCGAGATCGGCACCGGGACCGGCTACTCGACCGCCCTCGGCGCACACCGGCTCGGGGACGCCAACCTCACCAGCATCGAGTACGACCCCGAGGTCGCCGAACGCGCCGCCGCCGCCCTGCGGACGGCCGGCCACGCGCCCCGCCTCCTCGTCGGCGACGGGCTGCGCGGCGACCCGGACGGCGGCGCCTACGACCGGCTGATCGCCACCTGCTCGGTCCGCTACCTGCCGATGCCCTGGCTCCACCAGGTGAAGCCGGGCGGGCGCATCCTGGTCACCCTGTCCGGCTGGAGCTACGCCTCGGGCCTGGCGGAGCTCACCGTGACCGGCCCCGGCGAAGCCGCCGGCCGGTTCCTGCCCGGCTACACCAGCTTCATGATCGCCCGCCCGCACGACCGCCCGCCCCGCTCGACCGTCGCCATGCTGCCCGGCGACGAACGGCCGAGCCTGATCGACCCGGCCGTCATCGACACCTGGACCGGCAGCTGGGTCGCCCAGCTCGCCGCGCCCTCCGCCGAACGCATGGGCAGCGGCGCGACCCAGATCCTCTCCGACGTCGCCACCGGCTCCCAGGCCCGCACCACACCCCGTCCCGACGGGGGCTGGACCGTCACCCAGCGGGGCCCACTGCGGCTGTGGGACCGCGTCGAGGAGGCCGTACACCTCTGGCAGCAGGCCGGCGAGCCGCACCAGCGGGGCTTCGGGATCACGGTCTCACCTGCCGGGCAACGGGTGTGGATCGGTACGGAGGACGGCCCGGGCTGGGACCTGCCGATCTGAGCCGGGGCCGGGCTTCCAGGGCGTGTCTGACAATTCGCGCCAGGCGTGCGACGGGAATTGTCAGACACGCCCTAGGAGTTCCGGCCCCGTGCGGCGACGCGCCAGCGGCCCACGACCTCGCCGCCGCTGACGACCGCGACGTCGTCGACGAGGTTGACCGCCACGCAGACGTGGTTGGGGATCACCCGCAGCCGCTCGCCGAGGGCGGGCAGGTCGCCGCCGTCGGGCCAGACCACGGTGGCGTGGTGCTCGGACAGGGCCGTGATGCGGGCGTCGGGCTCGTCCATGAGCCGGCCGAAGCCCGTGGCCCACGCGGGCCGGTCGCCGCCGAGGACCTTGCTGCCCGCGTCCAGGACGATCCGCCGGGGTGCGGTGCCGTCTCCTTCGTGACGGCTGACGACGGTCGCCGCGACCGTCAGCGCGATGTCCTCGATCGCGCACCGTCCGAGTTCGAGCTGCTGGGCGTCACCGAACACGTAGACGCCCGGCCGTACTTCGGTGATCGCCGAGGTTCCCGCCAGCTCCGCGGTGGGGGTGGATCCGCCGCTCACCCGGGTGACGTCGAATCCCGCGGCGGTGAGCAGTTCGGCGGCCCGCCCGAGGGCCTGCTCCTCCTCCCGCGCCGCCTGCTCGGGCATGTCCGGCGCGTAGCCGTGGCCCGGGAACGTGAACACTCCCCCGACCCGGAACCCGGCGGCGGCGGCCGCGCGGGCCACCGCCACGGCCGCGGCCGGGAGGACACCGCTGCGGTGGTGGCCGCTGTCGATCTCCACCAGGACCTCGATGTCACCGGCCGCGTCGCCCAGCTGCCGACCGGCTGCCCCGACGGCTTCCGCGGAGTCCGCTCCGATCGCGATCCTGGCCCCGGCGGCGAGCCGCCGCAGCCGTTCCGCCTGACGGGGGCCGATCCAGAGCGGATAGGCGATGAAGAGGTCGGTGGCGCCGTGCTCGGCGAAGACCTCGGATTCCCCGATGGTCGCCACCGTCAGCCCGACGGCCCCCGCGGCGAGCTGCAACTCGGCGATCTCCGGCATCTTGTGGGTCTTGGCGTGCGGGCGCAGCCGCAGGCCCTTGGCCCGCAGCCCGGCCGCCATGCGGTCGACGTTGCGCCGGAGCACGTCCAGCTCGACCACGATGTCCGGGGTGTCGACGTCCTCGGGGACTCTGGTCATCGGCTTCCTCGTCGTCTCGGACCACGCCCGTGCGGGCGCGCGGGCACGGGCAAATCTGCCACATGCCCGCGCGCCGGCTCGGCTCGGGGCCGGGACCGGTCAGTCGGCGGGCTGCAGGGCCGGGGGCTGCCAGGTCCCGTCGACGGCCGAGGAGTCGGGGGCGTACAGCCGCATGGTGAGGGAGAAGGCGCCGTCGGCGGGGATGGGCAACCAGTTGGTCCGGTTGAGGGGGGATTGTCGATGAGGTAGCTGTCAGCGTCGTAGGCGGTCAGCGACCAGAAGGCGCCGACGGGCGGGAACTGGCCGCCACCGACCCCGGGCGCCGACCGCTACCGCCGACCGACAACGCGACGGTCAGCGCGGTCTCCGGCCCGATGAGCGGCTGTCGGCGAAGTACCGGAGGAACAGCGCCTCGACGTGGGCCATCCGCCGGATCTCCTCCGGATCGACGCTCTCGTTCGGCGCGTGGATCAGGCAGCGCGGCTCCTCAACGCCCATCAGCACGATCTCCGACTCCGGGAAGGTGGTGGCGAGGACGTTGCACAGCGGGATCGAACCGCCCTGGCCGAGGAAGGACATCGGCTTGCCGTAGACCTCCCGCATGGCCTGGTCGAGCGCGGCGTACGCGGGCCCGCCAGTGTCGGCCCGGAACGGTGCGCCGGCGCTCTCCCGCTCCACCGACACCCGGACGCCCCAGGGCGCGGCCGCCTCCAGGTGCGCGACCAGGGCCTCCTGGGCGGTGCGGGCGTCGGTGCCGGGCGGCACCCGCAAGCTCACCCGGGCCCGGGCGGCGGCCGGGACGGCGGCGACGGAGCCGACCACCGGAGGGCAGTCGATACCGAGGACGGTGACGGCGGGACGGGACCAGAGCCGGTCGGCGACGGTGCCGGAACCGGTGAGCCGGACATCGTCCAGCACCCCGGCGTCGGTCCGGAAGGTGCCCTCGTCGTAGCCGGCGCCGCTCCAGGTGCCGGTGCAGTCCAGGCCGTCGATCCGGGTGCCGCCGTCGGCGTCGCGCAGCGAGTCCAGCATCCGGATCAGCGCGGCCAGAGCGTCCGGGGCGGGGCCGCCGAACATGCCGGAGTGCACGTTGCCCCGGAGCGCCTCGACGCCGACCACGACGTTGACGACCCCGCGCAGCGAGGTGGTGACGGTGGGAACGCCGACGGCGGCGTTGCCGGTGTCGCAGATCAGCAGGGCGTCCGCGTGCAACTCGTCGGCGTGCGGGGGCACGTACTGTTCCAGGCCGCCGGTGCCCTGCTCCTCGGAGCCCTCGACCGCCAGCTTGAGTCCGACCGGGACGTCGTCGCCGAGCGCGCGCAGCGCGGTGAGGTGCATGACGATGTTGCCCTTGCAGTCGGCGGTGCCGCGCCCGTACCAGCGGCCGTCGCGCTCGGTGAGCCGGAACGGCTCGGAGGCCCAGGCGGCTGCGTCGAGCGGGGGCTGGACGTCGTAGTGGCTGTAGAGCAGGACGGTCGGGGCGCCGGGCGGGGGCGGGCGGTGGCCGAGCACGGCGTGGCTGCCGTCCGGGGTCTCCGCCAGGTGGACGTCGCGCAGGCCGACCCTGGCGAAGGCGGCGGCGACCCACTCGGCGGCCTCCCGGCACTTCTCCGGCGGGTACTGCCGGGGGTCGGCGACGGACGGGATGGCCACCAGCTCGGCCAGGTCGGCCTGCGCCCTGGGCATCAACTCGTCGATCCGGCGGGCGAGTTCGCCGGTCGCCTGAGACATCTGGAACGTCTGAGGCGCCTGGGGTGTCCGGGGTGTCTGAGGTGTCTGAGGTGTCTGAGGTGTCTGAGGTGTCTGGGGCATCCGGGGCTCCTACTCACGGACGGTGTCGCGCAGGTCGAGGTCGTCGATCCGGTCCTGGACGGCGGCGAGGCGGTCCGGGCAGTACACCGACAGCACGATCGCCTCGGCCCGCACCACCTCGCGGTCGGACAGCACCGGGCGCTGGCCGGGCCCGTCGGCGCCGTTGGACATCCCGTACGTCCACTGCGCCTGGTTGAGCGCGCCCGCCGGGTCCGCGCAGACCGCGCCGCCGTCCTCGCCCAGGGTGTGGACGATCTGGTCCTGGGTGGGCACCGGGTAGCCGGCCGCACTCAACTTGGCCGAGAGCTGCTTCGCCTTCTCGGCGGCCCGGTCGGTGCCGTGCAGCTGGGCGAACGACAGCAGGCCGGTGATCAGCATCGCGACCAGCAGGGCGACCGAACCGAGGTAGATCCAGCGGTGCCGGGAGGCCATCGGACTCCTGGCCATCACGCGTCCCCTTCCGTTCCGCGCCGTTCGTGCGCCTCCTGGGCGGCCAGCTCGGTCTCGGCCTCGGGCGAGCGCCAGCTCGGCTTGCGCAGCCGCAGGAAGAGGGCGGGGGTGACCAGGCCGAGCAGCAGCAGGCCGCCGCCGACGATCTCGACGTACGTCCAGACGCTGCCGCTGCCGAACTGCGAGGACGGCACGAAGCCGATCGCCATCGCGGCGGCCGAGGAGAGCAGGCCGATCAGGCAGATCGGCACCAGAGCCGGGGCCCGATAGCCGCGCGGGTGGTCCGGCTGGGTGCGGCGCAGCCGGATCGCCGCGGTGAACATCAGCAGGTAGACGATCAGGTACACCTGGGTGGTGATCACCGAGAAGATCCAGTAGGCGCTGGAGATGTTGGGGATCAGCGCATACAGCAGGGCGATGACGGTGGTGACCACGCCCTGGGCGACCAGCAGGTTCTGCTGGACGCCCTCCCGGTTGAGCCGCTGCAGGAACGGCGGCAGGTAACCCTCCTGGCGGGAGATCATCAGCAGGCCCTTGGAGGGCCCGGCCAGCCAGGTCAGCATGCCGCCGAGCGAGGCGGTGATCAGCGCCACCGCGATGACCGGGGTGAGCCAGCCGATGCCGAAGTACTGGAAGAAGGCGTCGAAGGCCTGCATCACCCCTGCGGTGAGGCTCAGTTCGCTGGACGGCACCACCCAGCTGATCGCCAGCGCCGGCAGGATGAAGATCGCCAGCACCATCGCGGAGGCGGTGAACATCGACCGCGGGAACTCCCGGGCCGGGTTGCGCAGCGAGGAGACGTGCACCGCGTTCATCTCCATGCCGGAGTAGCTGAGGAAGTTGTTGACGATCAGCACCAGGCTGGCCAGCCCGGTCCACTCCGGGAACAGGTGCGCGGCGTCCATCGGGGCGGCGGAGGAGTTGCCCTGCCCGAGGAAGACGAGGCCGAGCACGACCAGCAGGGTGCCGGGAATCAGGGTGCCGATCACCAGGCCCGTCGAGGAGAGCCCGGCCACCGCCTTCGTCCCGCGCGAGGAGACCCAGACGCCGGTCCAGTACAGCACCATGATCACGACCGCGGTGTACGGGCCGTTGCCGGCCAGCCGCGGGTTCACCACGTACGCGATGGTGGAGGCCACGTACGCCAGCAGCGACGGGTAGTAGAAGATCGTCATCGCGAACTGGCACCAGACGGCCAGGAAGCCCAGCGGCTTCGACAGCCCCTCCGAGACCCAGCGGTAGACGCCGCCCTCCCAGCCGGAGGCCAGCTCGGCGGAGACCAGCGCGGTCGGCAGCAGGAACACCAGCGCCGGGACGAGATAGAGGAAGACGCAGGCCAGCCCGTACACCGCCATGGTCGGGGCGGAGCGCAGGCTGGCCACCGAGCTGGTGGTCATCAGGGCGAGCGTGATCCAGGACATCAGCGGGGCGGTGGCCAGCCGGCCGGCCACCGCCCCGCCGCGCTCCCGGGTGGCGGGGCCGGCGTCGTCTCCGGGACCAGGTGGGGGCGCGTCCGTGGAACTCATCGGTCCTCCTCCGGTACGGCCTGGTCGGCTGTGCGGGGGCGCATCGTTCGGAAGGCGTCCCGGGGCGGGCCGTACCCGGCCAGTTCACTCGGGTGCCGAGACCGCCGCATGCGGCGTGCGGCCGTGTGGGTGACCGGCGCTCAGCCCGGGCGGATCACCGGAAGGGGCGGGCGGGGCAGGGACGGGAGCGTCCGGCCCCGGACGCCACCGCGCCACCCGGCCGTACATCTCCTACCGCGAGGGGGACCCGACCCCCTCCGGAGGCGGTGATCCCCGTGCGCCGAGGCCAGGCCCACCCCGCTGCCGCCGACGCGCGTCCGGCGGGTGCGGCGCTACGGGCTGACCGGCGACGGGGCGGGCGCGGTCCAGACCCTGTTCTGCTTCGAGAACGGCGCGGCAGCGGGTCTGAACCTGTACGTGCAATACTTCCGGAACCTCCAGGCGCTGCCCGCCACCGACCTCGCCTGAGCCGGGGGGCGTCGCCGGGGTGTGACCGCGGTCTCAGTGACGGCCCGGTGGGCGGTGACTCAGCGCGACGGGGGCGGGCCGGGTGGTGATGCCGTCGGGGTTCAAACGGTGAGTGCGCTCACATGCGGTTGCGGGGCACGACGACGGCTAGGAATGTCCGCTTTGCCCGCTTTTCGCTAGGGGGTGGGTGGTGTTTGCGCAGGTCGGAAGGGGGTGGCGCGCTCGGCGTGGCCCTTCCTTCGAATCGGAGCCGCCCTCCTCGCTACGACGCCGGATCGTAGCGAGGGGGTCTTGGCGGGGCCCGTTGCGGTCTGGCAACTTTGCATTCGTCGCCAGCCACACCGGCTCCTGTCCCGCCGGATGCGGCTTACCGCCGAGTCACACCCCGCGACCGTTCGGCCCCTGTCCGGCCACGGTCGGGGCGGGGCGTGACACCGGCCCAACCCGATTGAGGTCTGGTTCTACATGCCCGCTTTCAAGCTCCGTATGCGCACCTCTGCCGCGATCCTCGCCTCCGCCGCCGGTGTGACGGCCCTGGGTGCCGCCGTGGTCCCCTCCGTCGCCTCGGCCGCCGACGCCTCCCCGCAGGCCCTCGCCGCCCAGATCGTGCCGGCGGACCAGCTCGC